>JAYWHQ010000146.1:0-4828 GCA_043777655.1 Allobosea sp.
CTGTCGCGCCCACCATTCCGGCATTGGATGCGCGTTGCTTGTTCCCACCGAATTTGCTGTAGCGGAATAATGAGGTCAGGCTTCGCTTTTAACGCTAGCGCCAGCGGAAACCTCATGTATTATTTCGGTGCCTTAAATATCCGGAAATAAGATTCATTGCGTGCTCGCGTTACTGTTTTCCGTTTGGCGGCAGCACATTGCCGCAACCGATGATGAAAGGATATGCATATGCGCTTTGCTGTTTTGATCGTGATCACTGCCACCATGCTGCCTAGCTTAGCCAGCGCCCAGAATTATTATGGGCGGCAACAAGGGTATGGTTCCAATTCTTCATCGAGCCAAACTCAAGGACACTTTCGCGGGAACGGGACCTACGTCGAAGGTTATCAGCGGACAAGCCCGAATAATACGCAAATGGACAATTACAATACGCGCGGAAATTCCAACCCATACACAGGAAATCAAGGTAGTCGTACTCCTAAGTTTTGATAGTATTATGCCGCTAGATCAAGTAGAAATGGTGTAGAGCGGTAACAGTCGCAGGGTTTTTGCAAATCCACTGAAGTTGCTGCTTCAGCAGGCTTTAAAGCTGCGGAGGCACAAGCTTGCGTATGGCAGCTGCCAGTTCATCGAAATGCTGGATCACGATGTCCGGATGCAATGTCTCCACCGGCACGTCGGTATAGCCGAACGGCACCGCAATCACCGGAATGCCTGCGGCCTGCGCCGTCGCGATGTCGGTGCGCGAATCGCCGATCATCACGGCCCGTGCCGGGTTGCCGCCCGCCAGCCGGATGGTTTCGGTCAGGTGGCGCGGGTCCGGCTTGCAGAAATCGAACGTGTCGCGCCCGGCAACATAGGCAAAACGGTCCGCCACGTCGAAGGCATCGAGAATCAGCCGCGTGTGGCGGATCGGCTTGTTGGTGCAGACAGCCAACAGATAACCCTCCTCTGAGAGCTGCGCCATCGCTGCGGCCACGCCATCAAACAGATGGCTGTCTGCCACCGGACTCTCGGCATAGATTTCGAGAAAATCCAGAAACAGCACTTCGAGCCGCTCCGGCGTCAATTCCCGTCCTCGCACGCGAAAACCGCGCTCCAGCAGCGCGCGCGCTCCCGCCCCCACCAGATCACGCGCCTTGGCGACCGGCAGGGCGCTCAGACCCTCCCTGACCAGAATGACGTTGAGCACGCGCATGATGTCGGGCGCGGTCTCCGCCAATGTGCCATCGAGATCAAAAACGACGATGGGGGGCAGGCTGGCGGCTGTGGTGGCTGGCATCAGGGCAACTCCGGCTTTGGCGATGTGTTGCACGCTTCAAGGCCCATTCGTCGCTTTAAGGCAAGTGCCGGGCAGGCAAGGGCGAAGGGCCGTGATAGGGTTCCTCTCTGAGAATCACCTGAGAGGCGTTGCCCCATGTCCTTGTTCCGGATGCTGAAAAGCGTGGTTTGCATTGCATCGGTGCTGGCCGCCTCGCCTGCCTTCGCCGGTGCCTATGATTTTGTCCCCGCGCCGCAGAACGACCTCAACCGCATCTACCGGATCGAAAAGGCCACAGGCGAGGTCGCGGCCTGCCAGTATGGCCTGAAAGAGGGCAGCGTCGGCCTCACGCTCTGTTTCCCGGCGGGCGAGGGCGCAGGTGCGCAAACTCAGGGTGAATACACGTTGGTGCCCTCGCGGCATGAGCGCGAGGGCGGCATCTTCCGGGTCAACCGGATGACGGGCGAAATGAGCATCTGCTACGTGTTTGAAGACAAGGTGGTCTGCACCCCGCCTGCACGCTGAGCGGGCCCGTCCATGCATCTGGCGTGGCAAGACTTGCATGGGCCTCACGTCGCATCGCTTGCCGAGCCATGCTAGAAGCTCCAGATCGTCGCGGCCTTCTGCGGCGAACCTTCCGCGCGCCCCTCTTTTCAGGATCAGACAGCCATGCTCGCTCTCAAAGACCCCTCACTCCTGAAATCCCAGTGCTATGTCGATGGTCAGTGGATCGGTACGGGCACAGACCCGGTCGAGAACCCGGCCACTGGTGCTGTGCTGGCCAATGTGCCGCGTTTTGGCGCCGAAGAAGCGACGGTCGCCGTCGAGGCTGCGCAGAAGGCCTTCAAGCCCTGGGCCAAGCGCAGCGCCAAAGAGCGCTCGGTCATCATGAAAAAATGGTTCGAGCTCATCATGGCGAACCAGGAAGACCTGGCGCTCATCATGACGAGCGAGCAGGGCAAGCCGATGGCCGAGTCGCGCGGCGAGATCGCCTACGCCGCCTCCTTCGTCGAGTTCTATGCGGAAGAAGCCAAGCGCATCTATGGCGAGACGATTCCCTCGCCCTTCCCCAATTCGAAGATCATCATCCAGAAACAGCCCATCGGCGTCTGCGCCGCGATCACGCCGTGGAATTTCCCCGCCGCCATGATTACGCGCAAATGTTCGCCCGGCATTGCGGCGGGCTGCACCTTCGTGGTCAAGCCTGCACCCGACACGCCGTTGACCGCGCTGGCGCTGGCTGAGCTTGCCCACCGCGCCGGCCTGCCGGCTGGCGTGCTCAACATCATCACGGGCGACGCGCCGGCCATTGGCGGCGTCATGACCTCGCATCCGGCGGTGCGTTTTGTCGGTTTCACCGGTTCCACCGATGTCGGCAAGCTGCTGATGAAGCAGGCGGCCTCCACCGTGAAGCGCGTCGGGCTGGAACTGGGCGGCAATGCGCCCTTCATCGTGTTTGATGATGCCGATCTCGACAAGGCGGTCGAAGGCGCTGTTATCGCCAAATACCGCAACATGGGCCAGACCTGCGTCTGCTCGAACCGCGTCTTCGTGCAGGATGGCATCTACGATGAATTCGTCGAGCGCTTTGCCAGCGAAGTCATCAAGATGAAGGTCGGCAACGGCACCGAAGTTGGTGTCATGCAGGGGCCGCTCATCAACATGAAGGCGATCGAGAAGGTGGAGCGGCACGTTGCCGATGCCGTCGCCAACGGCGCCCGTGTTGTGACTGGCGGAAAGCGCCATGCTCTGGGCCGCACCTTCTTCGAGCCGACGGTGCTCGCCAATGTCACCACCAGGATGCTGGTGACACGCGAGGAAACCTTCGGGCCGATTGCGCCTGTCTATCGCTTCAAGACCGAGGATGAAGTGGTGGAACTGGCCAATGCCACGCAGTTTGGCCTTGCCAGCTATTTCTACACCAAGGATCTCGGCCGCGCCTTCCGCGTTGCGGAAGCGCTGGAATACGGCATGGTTGGCATCAATGCACCGATCCTGGGCACAGAAGTGGCGCCTTTCGGTGGCGTCAAGGAGTCAGGCCTCGGCCGCGAGGGCGGCAAGCACGGCATGGATGAGTTCGTCGAGATCAAATACATGATGCTCGGCGGCCTGGGTGCCTGATGGCCAGGCTGGGAACAGATCGCAAGCCAGGAGAGGCGCGACCGGTCGGTCGCGTCGTTCGGCTTACCATCAGCATGCCGGGCCATCGCCAGCAGATCAGCTGACGCGCAGCCGTGCTGCCAACGTCGCGCAGCAGGGGGTGGTGCGCCGCAATATCGTCACAGATGATAGCCATTGCCTGCTCGGCTGCTCTCGGCAGTTGCCCCGATTGCCAGGCTCCGTCGCCCGCTCTCGCCGGTATTTGGTGGCGTGATTGCGCCTCATCTGTTCATCGAGCTGAAAACGGATGCTGCAATTGCAACACCCGAGGGGATGACGTTGCAAGGCAAGGTCTGATATGGCTGGCGCGCTGCTTCGCGGCTGACAACAGTTCAGCTGTTGCCGCACGAGATCGGGCTTTTGCCCTTGAAGATGAGGTTCATGATGTTTCGTCCCCGTTTTGCCGTGGCCATGGTGGCTGCTTCCCTTGTGTGCGCGATTGCTGCGCCGCTCGCCGTCTCTGTGCCGGCAGTGGCCCAGCAGGCACCCAGCGCCGAGCATCTGAAAGTTGCCCGCGACGTCATCGTCTCTTCCGGCATTTCGGCCTCATTCGCGGGAATTTACGACGAATTCAAGGATCGGGTGCGCCAGTCCATCGGCACCACGCGGCCTGAAATCGCCAAGGACCTGACCGAAGTTCTTGATGGGCTGAAGGGCGAAGCTGACAAGCGGCGGGACGAGATGATCGATTCGTCTGCCCGCATTTTTGCCCGCCGCATGTCGGAAGCGGACCTGACCGCCATTTCGACCTTCTTCAACTCTGAGGTGGGCAAGCGCTACAATGCGACGCGTCCGCTGGCGATCAACGACATCTTCACCGAGCTGCAGCCTTGGTCGATCCGCACCAGCGATGCGCTGTTCAAGATCATGTCCGACGAGATGCGCAAGCGCGGCCACAATCTCTGAATCTCGTGCGCTCGCACTGACGGCTTGGAACACAAAACTCCGCCCGGTCATCCCGGCGGAGTTTTGCTTTGTCAGGCCGTTTCCTTCAAAGCGCTCAGTCTTCGCTCGCCTTGAACTTTGACAGGCCTTGCAGCGCGAATGGCGCAATCAGGGCCACCGCCGAGATGGCGAGGATCGTCGCCGAGATCGGGCTTTCCAGCAGCACCATCGGGTCGCCCAGACTGATCTGGAGTGCACGCCTCAGCTGCGATTCAGCCATGGGCCCAAGGATCAGCCCCACCACCATGGGCGCCACCGGATAGCCATGGCGCCGCATCAGGAAGCCGATGAAACCGAAGCCGACCAGCATGGACAGCTCGACAACGGATGGCTTGGTCGCAATCGTGCCCATGGTGGCGAACACCAGAATGCCGGCATAGAGCCAGGGCGTCGGGATCTTGAGCAGCTGGATCCACATGCCCACCAGCGGCAGGTTCAGCACCACCAGCAGCGTGTTGGCGA
>JAYWHQ010000147.1:0-4806 GCA_043777655.1 Allobosea sp.
GATGAAGGGCGCCAGTGAAAAATAGGCACCGGTCCGCGCCGCGCCCAAATGACGAAGCGCAAGGATAAACAGCACCAGACTGACACCAACACCGAGGAATCCGACGACAGCGGCAGCGCCAGCTGTACTTGCGGGCGGAAATTCAGCGCCCCGCATCAAGGCGATTGCAATGTTGACCACACCGGCCGCAAGGCCCTTGGCGATCGAGAGCTGCACCGGATCGGATGCAGACAGCTTGCGCGTCAGGTAGTTGTCGATGCCCCAGCAAAGGCAGGCCAGCGCAATGAGCAAGGCCCCGGTATCGACGGAAATCCCCCGTCCTTCCCAGGACAGGACACATGCGCCCAGCAGAATTGCGAAGGCACCCAGCAGAAGCTGACGATCGACATTTTCTCGGAACACCAGCCAGGCGATGCCCATCGTGGCCAGCCCCTCGAGGTTCAGAAGTAGCGAACCCGACGCCGCATCGGTCAGGTTCAGGCCAGACATTAACAACAGTGGACCCAATACGCCGCCGAACAGGATGATCACCGCAAGCCAGGGAACATCCGCACGGGTCAACGCAGCTTCCGTTGCATGGATACCAACTGCCTTTCGCACAAGCAGCAATCCTCCCAGACCCATGCCTGCGCCAAGATAGAGCAAACCGGCAAGAAGCTGAGCGTCAATGCTGACGAGCAGCAGCTTGGACAACGGAGCGGTAGCGCCAAAAAGGATCGCCGAGGCGAGCGCCAGCGGCACGCCCGGCCAGAGATGGGAAAGGGGAGGCAAAGACATGGGGCCAGACTACCACCAAACCACGGCACTGCGACAGTGCAGCGCTGCCGGGAATCCGGGTTATTCGCCGCTATTTGATGCGATATCCCGCATGACATCCGACGCATTGGGCTGTGACGTTGGCCAATGCCGCCAATGCAGGTTGCAGATCTCCGGTGACGCCGGAATCCATCGCGATGACGGCAAACTGGCTGGCGGCGCGATGCATTCCACTACCGATCTCCTGCATGGTCTGCGGCATGAACTTCGACACATCGTGCGCCCCGTGCAGGCCCAGAGATGACATGCCCAGCCGCTTTTCGGCGATGCGCGCGGCAACATCGGCATCACCGGGCTCTGGCCCGCGATTCTTGCCGACACCGGCGCGACCGTGCTGGTGACAGTCAATGCGTTGCGGCTGCTCGCACCAACTCGGCCTTCTTGATAGAACGACGAGTGTCATTGCTGATCCGGCCAATCTACAAGAAGCGCTTTTGCAAAAAACTTGATGTTGAATAAGCCTGATTTCGCCATTTGACATGGGCTTCAATATCCGCAGTTATCGTCAATAATTATGCTTGATCGTGGCGTAAAAGGCACTAGCAGCCTGTCCGGTGTTTGGAGACCTATAAATTCCGGCAATGACCGTATTGGGGGCGCTTGCCTGACGCCGTGACGGCTTTCTGGTCGCGGTGCGATTGCCTGCTCCGGCGGACCGGGCGGTGAAGCGGATGATAAATGCGCCCGCGCCGGTCTTGCGACGATTGCGGGCGATCTCGACTTCTGAACTCTACCGCAGGAAATGAACCGCTCCGACCGCAATGATCAGCGCAGCTGTCGCAATCTCCAGCAATTTCAGTGCGCGCAAGAGGGAGGTTGAGGCCAGAACTGTGGCCAGCCGTTCGCGCATCAGCACGGAGAGAACCGGCAGCACCGCTACGGTCAAGACCATGCCCGCGCCGAACGCCGCCGACAGCGCCAGCCCGGCGGCCATGGCGTTGTTCACGACGGCATAGGTCATGATGAAGGTTGTGAGCGGGCACGGAATAAGCCCGGCAAAAACCGCAAGCACCGGCCCTGAAGTGCGATGGTTGTGTGCGGCGCGCCCCTCACGACGCCTCAAGGCGCTGATAAGCAGGATCAAGCCTGCGATGGCGATCAGGCCATGGCTGATGGCTTCGAGTGCCGGCGCGCGCCCTGCCTTGCCAAGCCCACGCTCCAGAATGGCCGCGCCGGTCAGTACAATGGCAATCGCCGAGCCAACATGCGTCAGGATGACGATGGCGCTTGACGCAAGAGCCGAGCGCCACGAACCCCGGCCGGCGAAATGGGTCGCCAGCAGCAGCTTGCCATGACCGGGCAGCAGAGCGTGCAGCAACCCGAAGGTGAATGCCAGCCCGACCAGCCCCGGTAGTGCGCTCCAGCCCGAAAGCGTCAGCGCTTTCAGCGCCGCAAGCGCCTGTTGATGCAACTGAACCTGAAGGGCGATGAGATCGGGCATGTCAGGCCCATTGGCGGGCAAAGGCGATGACAACGCAATAGCGCGCAATTTTCGCGAGACTCACGATCAGGAGAAAGCGCCAGAACGGTTCGCGGAGAACGCCTGCAACCAGCGTCAGGGGGTCGCCGATGATCGGCACCCAGCTCGCGAGCAGCGACCGGTGTCCCCATCGTCTGTAGGCGCCCTCTGCCCGTGCAAGCGCCTGGGGAGTGACCGGAAACCACCGCCGGTCCCGATAATGCTCGATCCAGCGGCCGAGCAGCCAGTTGCTGGCCGATCCCGCGACATTCCCGAGGCTCGCCACCGCCAGCAGGGCGAGAACCGGTTGCCGGTCGGCGATCACTAGGCCGGCCAACAGCGCTTCTGATTGTGCCGGCAGCAGCGTCGCGGCGAGGAACGCCGCGACCAGCAAGCCGCCATAGGCGACCAGATCATTCACCGCTCCGCCAGCTGCAGGATGCCGTGGATGCTGACATAGACGCCGACGGCGATGATCAGCAGCCCGGAGACGTAGGGCGCGCGCTGCGCCACGGTGGAAAACCATGAAACGCGTGAGCTGGCATAGCGAATGCTCAGGGCGGCAGCCGCACCAACAGTAACGAGCGTGATCGCCAGACCGATGGAGAAGGACAGGACCAGAACCGCGCCGAGAGTGAACTCCTTCACCTGAAGGCAGAGCAGGAGCACCGTGATCGCTGCCGGACAGGGGATCAGCCCACCGGTCAACCCGAAGACGATGATCTGCCAGTTGGTGACCTTGCGATCCTGGAAGCGCTTGCGAATGTCATTGGCATGCGCCAGCTCGTGCGCATCCTGATAGCCGTCGGTCGCCAGATTGAGTCCCGTCTGTTGTTCATGCAGATGGTCGTGCCCCGCGCCTTCAACGAAGGAGAGGTCATAGTCGTGGCTGTGGCCGCCATGGCCGAGGCTGACGCGCGCCATGAACTGGTGCGGCTCCGGGATCTCATCGAAGCTCTCGAGATAGCCGTCGCGATCACGGAAGGTGAACTTTTGCGTTATGCCATCCGATCGCTCGGTCGTCACCGTGACATCGCGGGCAAACCATGCGCCGCCGCTGAGAGTTTTCATGCGCCAGCGCGGGGGCACACCTTCCTCGAAGATCGAAAGCTCCACCGCGCCATGCCCGGTGTCGATGCGGCGCGTCTCGTCGTGACCGTGGGCGTGCCCGTGGTCATGATCGTTGTGGTCGTGATGATCATGCCCGCTCGCCAACAGGGCGAGGCGACGATCCTCGCGCACGCGCCACAACATCCAGAGCGCCATCGCGATGATGACAAGGCCGGAGATGAGCTGGAACCATGGCTCCAGCGCTTCCGGCGCGACGCCGCGCCAAAGATACATGCCGCAGAGCGCAACGGCCCAGACAATGGCGGTGTGCGACAGCGTCGCCGCAACGCCGAGCATCACGGCCTGCATCACTGTCCCGCGGATCGCGATGATGAAGGCCGCCATCAGCGTCTTGGAATGGCCAGGTTCCAGCCCGTGCAGCGCCCCGAGCAGGATAGCGGTGGGGATGAAGAACCAGGCGTTCTGGGCGCCTTGCGCCAAAAGGTCGGCAAAGGATGGCATTGTTAAACCTTAGAGATACTTGGTGATGGATTTGAATTCGTCGATCAGCCCACGCTGGTCGCGCGACAGGGTGCCGGCGACATCCTCAAGGCAATGATCGAGATGGTCGCGGATCAGCGTCTTCTTGGCTTCGCTGATCGCTTTTTCGACGGCGTGAAGCTGCTGCGCAAGCTCAAGGCAGGGGCGCCCAGTCTCGATCATCCCGGTGATCGAGCGCAGATGCCCCTCGGCGCGCTTCAGGCGCTTGATGATCTCGGGGTGGGAGGCGTGTGTGCTCATGGAAGACCTCTTGCACAATTCTATGATGACACTTGCTATCCCCCTGGATAGGATATGCCAAGGGCTGAGTTGCGATCTGTCGATCCTTGCCAAGGCGGCGGAAATCATCACATTTGGAATTAATGGCGAAGATACGAACGCTTCTGACCTGCATTCTGATGGTTGCGCTGGTGGCTGTGTCGCCTTTGCGCGCGCAGTTCCATGTCCATGGCGCAGCAGGAGGCACCGACCACGTCCTTGCTGGCGATGCCGCCCAGCATCATGGCCACAGCCATGACGACGACGAGCCGGAACAGCGCGGCGACACCGCCCACAACCCCGGTGATCACAGTCACGAGACAGCCATTGCAGGAATAGCCTTTCCCGTTCTGCCTGCGCCGGAATTCCGCACGGTGGCGCTGCCTGTCGCCAATGAGGACGCAGACCCGCCCGCCTTCCGGCACTACCGTCCGCCGCGTCATTCCTGATGATATCACCGCTCCCTGTCGGGGGCGACACGTTCAATCATCAGGAGACTTCAATGAGACATTCGTCAAAACGGATGCGCTTTCGCGCCGTTCAAAACGTGCTAGCCCGCATTCTGCCGGGGCTGGCAGGCTTGCTTGCCCTGACCATTCCGGCGCTGGCCCACAATGTCACGCAAGGTGACAAGGGCTATATCCAGGAGATCACCGGCGTTC
>JAYWHQ010000148.1:0-4774 GCA_043777655.1 Allobosea sp.
CCTTGGCCTCGGTCTCGGCCAGATAGACGCTGTTGACGCTGGTCTGCTGGCGGCGCGACAGCGCCAGATAGCTCTGGATCACCTGAAGGCTGTTCTTCACGCGGTGGTTCAGCTCGCGCATCAGGTAGTGGTTGGAATCCAGCGTGTGGCGCAAGGCGGCCTCGCGCTGGTCGGCTTCCGCCACCATCGTGTTGAAGGCCTCCGCCACCTGCCGGATGTCATGCGGCATGGATTCATCCACGGGTGCCTTGTGTTCCGGGTTGGTCTGACGCAGGCGCGCTGCCAGCTCGATGCCCTTGATCCAGCGCACGATGTCGGTCTGGATCGCCCACGCATAGGTGGCGAACAGCAGGCCAAGCGTCAGCAGCGGCGTGATGCACAGCACCAGAAACTGCGTGAAGGCCGCGCGTGTCGCCTCGTTGGTGAAGCGCGCCAGCACATAGAGATCGGGCTCGGCCACGATCTGGCTGGCATAGCCGAAGACGCCGCCATCCCGCGCCTTGTCGCGCCAGCGTGACACGCTGTCTTCCACCACCGGACTCTGGGGCAGCCATTGGGTCTGCGTCTCGCTGACGCCGCGCGCCACAACCACCTGGCCGTTGCGGTGCATCAGCGCGATGATGCTGCTGCTGTCCGCCGCGCCCACGTCAAAGGCCAGATCCAGCAGCACGGGATCGACCAGCAGCGTCGCTTCCCAGCCTTGGGTTTCCAGCGTGCCTGCGGCTGCCGCCCCATTTTCCGGCTCACGGCTGCGCACATGAATGACCAGATAAAGCTGCCCGTCGATGGTCGTTGCATCATAGCGAGCGCGACCGAGATCTGCTCCCAGCCATGGCCTGATCGGCGGTGTCGCAGACTGGGTGGCCGCGATCTGTGCCACTGTTGATGCGTCGATCTGTGGCAGGCGGCTGGCAAAACAGGCGCGGCCATCTGCCAGACGGACTTTGAGCGCCTGAAACCCATCAATGTTGCGCAGGATGCCATCAGCTGCTGCGCTGCACCCGTCGTTCGCGTTTGGGCTGGACTGGAGAGTGACAGCCGTTGCCACCAGCGTTCTGAGCGTGCCGCGAAACCAGATGCGCGTGCGCGCCGCATAGTTCGAGGCTGTCTGGATCTGGGCGGCTTCCAGCCCGGCGATCACCGAGCGATAGGTGGTCGAAGCCAGGATGACGCTGAGCAGGCCGATGGGCACGACCACGCAGGTCATCAGGACCAGCAGGCGGGCCCGCACGCTGCGAAACAGCAGGAACCTCATGATGTCATCAGCGCCTTGTGTCCGCCCGGCTGATAGACTGCCAGGGACGTCCGGTCCGGCCCGATATCCTCGGCGGAATTGATGCCCAGCAATTCGGCAAGCTTGATCCGCGCCCGGTTGACACGGCTCTTGATCGTGCCGACCGCGACACCGCAGATCACGGCTGTCTCCTCATAGGACAGGCCGGTGGCGCCCACCATGATGAGCACCTCGCGCTGCTCCTCCGGCAGCTTGGCGAGCGCAATCCGGAAATCGGCGAGATCGATCGCGCTTTCCTGCCCGCCGGGAACCGCGACCTTGTTCGAATAGATGCCATCGGTGTCCTGTACTTCGCGCCCGCGCTTGCGATAGAGCGAATAGTAGGTGTTGCGCAGGATGGTGAACAGCCAGGCGCGGATGTTGGTGCCGGCGGTGAAGCTGTCGGCATGGCCCCAGGCTTTCAGCAGCGTGTCCTGCACCAGGTCATCGGCCTGCTGCATCGAGCCGGAGAGCGAGGCCGCAAAGGCGCGCAGGCTGGGGATTTCCGCCACCAGCTTTTCCCTGAAATCGAGCGAGGCGCGGTTGTCACTCATGATGTCTCACCATCATGGCGCTTCTCCTTGGCCTCCAGCTCGGCCAGAAGCACGAGGAACCGGTCCGGCACAGGCGCGCCGACAAGGTCGTCATAATGGGCCTTCAGCGCACGGCCGATGGCGTCCTGCACCTTGGCGTTGATCTCGCCGGGAGGAGCGCCGTTGTTCTGGCCGGTGCTGTTGGAGACTGGTGGCATCACGTCGTCATCCTCAGGTGTTGTCGTCATCTCGCGTGCGCCCCTCGTCTTCACGTCCGTCTGCTGCTGCAGCCTGTCCTTATGCCATGATCCGGCCCGGACGCCTGGGTGCATTCGAACCTAAAACACCTGAAAAGCGCTTTGGTTCCATGAAAAGAAAAAAATAAAAACCTTGCCAAAACAGGCAGCAAGGCGATGCTTGAGACTGCCAAATTTGAGGATGAACCATGTCGATTGCCAGAGAAATTGCGTCGCTTCTGCCCTATCTGCGGCGCTTTTCGCGCGCCCTCAGCGGCAGCCAGAGCGGCGGGGATGCCTATGTGCTGGCCACGCTCGAGGCGCTGGTCGAGGACCCGACGATCTATGACAAGGCGCTGCCCGGCCGCGTCGCGCTCTACAAGATTTTTCTGGCGCTCTGGTCGTCCGCCAATGGCTCGCAGCGCAGCCAGGCGAGCGCGCCGGGACGTGGCGCCGTCGAAACCAATCTCGATGCGCTGACGCCTCTGCCGAGGCAGGCCTTCCTGCTGCGCACGGTCGAGGGGTTCGATCTGTCCGAGGTGGCCGCGATCCTCGCCAGGACACCGCAGGAGGTGGCCACACTGGTGGAACAGGCCGGCCGCGAGATTGCCGAGCAGGTGGCAACCAGCGTCCTCATCATCGAGGACGAGCCGATCATCGCGCTCGACATCGAGGCCATGGTGCAGGACCTCGGCCATGAGGTGACCGGCATTGCCCGCACCCACAAGGAAGCGATCGCGCTGGTCAAGGCCAGGCGGCCCGGCCTCGTGCTGGCCGATATCCAGCTGGCCGATGGCAGCTCAGGGCTTGACGCCGTCAACGAGATCCTGACCGGCATCGACATCCCGGTGATCTTCATCACCGCCTATCCCGAGCGGCTCCTCACCGGCGACAAGCCGGAGCCCGCCTTCCTCATCACCAAGCCTTTCCAGCCGGAAGCGGTGAAAGCTGCCATCAGCCAGGCGCTCTTCTTCGACCGCAGGGCCGGCCTGAAGGTGGCGTGAAAGCCGGACGCCCAATCCATCCGCCGGTTCGAACCGGCGGATGCGAGGTGCATCTGCGCCTTTCAACCTGACGCGTGACCCAGATAGCAAGAACCCTGCCGGTCCCTTGAACAGGACGGGCAGGGTTCTTGTTTGTCAGGCTTTGATTGGCCAGGCTTTGATTGGCAAGGCTTTGATTGGTCAGCCTTGGATTCTCAGCCTCGACTGCTCAGCGAAACAGCGCCAGCAGGATGATGATCGGGATCGGGATGCCAAGCATCCAGAGAAGAATTCCGCGTCCCATGATGGGCCTCCTTTTACCAGTTGGTCAGATGCGAGAGATCGGTGTTTTCGTCACGATGCTTGCCGCCAAGGCCAGCACCCCACCAGCCGCCCGCTGCTGCGACTGCCAGCGAGGCAGCGGTTAGGAAGGCCAGAAGGATGCCAAGCCGCCGCGCGCTTTCTGCGGCCGCCCGGGTCCGGTCCACAGCGATCTTCGCCTGCGCCGAGAAGGCATCGATGCGCTGCTCGACTTCGGCGGGCGCGATCCCGGCGCGGGCCGCAACCGTGCGTGTCAGGTAGGCACGATCGGCTTGCGTCAGTTGCCCGTCAGCTGCAGCCCGCACAAGGATGCGCCCGATCTGCTGGCGTGTGGCCTCGTCCATGACCGCGCCCTGGCTGTCGCTGCGCGTGATGGTGTCGACGGCATAATCGGCGCTGTTGGCAGCGATGCCGGACACAGCCGACACAGCCGAGCCTGCGAACTGCGCGCCGGTTCTTGCAGCACCGGCCAGGCTCATCGCCGCGATGACGACGCCGACCAGCGCCGACAGCGCCCAGACAACAAGGCCATGCGCGCCATCCCTGATGTTCACCTCATGTGGCGTCGCATCACCGGCGCGGCGGCGCAGACGCCCCGTCACGTAGGCACCCGCGACAAGGCTGGAGACCGCGACCCAGATGACCCAGAGGCCGATGGCAATGGCAATCGCGACTCCGGAAAATCCCTGCCCTTTGAATGGCGAGGCCATGGAGAGGCCGATGGCCGAGCCGAAGCCCGTCATCACGACGGTGATGGATGTGGCGATGACGGTGCCGGCAAGGATGGCACCCCAATCGACGTAAGACCGATCATGCTGGAGGGCATGGTCGGATGCGGTTGCTGCAATCGGGTTCATGATCCGGCCCTCAGCGCAAACCGAGGAAAGACAGGATCGCCAGGACGATCACGACCAGGCCGACAAGATAGACAATTCCATTCATGACAATCTCCATGTGTTGGCCATTCAGGACAGGCCTGCAGTTCAGAACGAGCGACCGGAACGAAAGTTCCGGCGATGTGGCCGGACGGGCCGGGAACCTGACGATGCGCGGGGCGCGGGTCGGGTTCCCCAACCAGCCTGAACGGATGGCTGCATCGCGCGAAAGCTGTCGGCAGCGCTCAGACCAGCAGCTTGTCGATCGTGATCGGCAGCGAGCGGATGCGCTTGCCGGTGGCGTGATGGACCGCATTGGCAATGGCTGCCGCCGTGCCGACAATGCCGATCTCGCCCAGGCCTTTCACGCCGATGGGGCTGACCTTCTCGTCGCTCTCGTCGACGAAGATCACGTCGATCTCGCCAATATCCGCGTTCACGGGCAGATGATATTCGGCGAGGCTGCGGTTCATGATCCGCCCCAATCCGTGATCGGTCATCGCCTCCTCGTGCAGCGCCATGCCCACGCCCCAGACCACGCCGCCGATGATCT
>JAYWHQ010000149.1:0-4769 GCA_043777655.1 Allobosea sp.
ATTCCAGAGCCCGGCCGCCAGCTGGTGCATGTGCACCCGGACGCGGACGAATTGGGCCGCGTCTATCACCCGGCGCTGGCCATCAATGCCTCGCCCACCGGCTTCGCGGCCGCGCTGGAAACCGTGCATCCACCGCAGGTCATCCCCTGGGCAGGTGCAGCGGATGAGGCGCACAGCGCTTATTTCGCCTGGAGCGACAAGCCCGCGCCAGTGAAAGGCACCTTCCACCCCGGCGAGATGATGCTGTGGCTGCGCGACCAGCTGCCGCCTGATGCGATCATGTGCAATGGCGCAGGCAATTATGCGACCTGGCTGCACCGCTATCACCGCTTCACGAAGTTCGGCACGCAGCTGGCGCCGACCTCCGGCTCGATGGGCTATGGCCTGCCTGCTGCCGTTGGCGCCAAGCGCATGAACCCGGACAAGACCGTGATCGCGCTGGCGGGCGATGGCTGTTTCCTGATGAACGGGCAGGATTTCGCGACCGCTGTCCAATATGACCTGCCCATCATCGTCATCATCATCGACAATGGCATGTACGGCACCATCCGCATGCATCAGGAGAAGAACTATCCGGGCCGCGTCTCGGCGACCGGGCTGAAGAACCCTGATTTCGCTGCCTATGCACGCGCCTTTGGCGGCCATGGCGAGCGGGTGGAAACCACGGCCGAGTTCGGCCCGGCCTTCACGCGCGCGTTGGCCTCAGGCAAACCTGCAATCCTGCATTGCCTGCTGGACCCGGAGGTCATCACCCCGGCCAAGTCCATCTCGCAGATCAGGGCCGAGGCGCTAGCGGCGAAAGCCTGATTTTACGCGAGTTTCGCGGCCACCAGCTTGCGCAGCGCGCGCAGGTCCTTGACGAAACCGCGAATGCCTTCGGCGAGCTTCTCGGTCGCCATGGCATCCTCGTTCATGGCGAAGCGGAAGGCCTTCTCGTCAAGGTGCATGCGGGCCACGCCATGCGCCGCATCGGCCTGCGAGAGCTTGCGCGGCAGATCGCCGGTGGCAACGGCCAGCTCATCGAGCAGACCCGGCCCGATGGTGAGGCGGTCGCAGCCGGCCAGCGCCTCGATCTCGCCCGTGTTGCGGAAGGACGCGCCCATCACCACCGTCTTGATGTCATGCGCCTTGTAATAGGCATAGATGCCGCGCACCGAGACGACGCCGGGATCAGTCTCAGAGGTGTAGGGCCCGCCGCCCGCCTTCACGTGCCAATCCAGAATGCGCCCGACGAAGGGCGAGATGAGGAAGGCATTGGCATCGGCGCAGGCCGCAGCCTGCGGGAGAGCGAAGAGCAGCGTGAGGTTGCAATCGACCCCTTCCGCCTGCAGCACTCTCGCGGCCTGAATGCCTTCCCAGGTCGAGGCGATCTTGATGAGGATGCGCTCGCGCCCGATGCCGCGCGCGGCATAAGCAGCGATGATCTCGCGTGCCTTGGCAATCGTGGCGGCTGTATCGAAAGACAGATCGGCATCGACTTCGGTCGAGACGCGGCCTGGCACGATCTTCGTCAGTTCAGCCCCGAAGGTGACAGCCAGCCGGTCGCAGACGGCGCTGGTCCGGGCCTCGACCATGCCACCTTGTGTGCGGCCCCAGGCAATGGCCTCGTCAACCAGCGCCGCATAGGCAGGAGTCTCGACCGCCTTCAGGATCAGCGTCGGGTTGGTGGTGCAATCGACCGGCTTGAGGCGGCGCACAGCCTCGATGTCGCCTGTGTCGGCCACCACGGTTGTCATGGCACGCAACTGCTCAAGTTTGCTCGCGGTCATTCCGGAATCCATTCTGGCGGGGGACGGGGTGTGCAATCTGCCGCTAGACAAACCATCGGGCCGGTTCTGTCAAACGGTCGGTTGGGCTTTTGCGGCGAGTGGCGCTGACGGCCATGCCGTCAGCCCTTGGTGGCGCCCTGCGTCAGCCCTGAGACCATGTAGTTGCGGAAGGTGTAATAGATCACCACCGGCGGCAGCGCGTAGATCAGCCCGGTTGCCATCAGGATGTGCCAGGGGCTGTCATCAGCCCCCAGAAACAGACCTAACGCGACAGCCAGCGTCACTTCCTTTTCGCTGGAAAGCAGCAGGAACGCATAAAGATATTCGTTCCAGGCCAGCAGAAGCGCATAGATGCCGATGGCCACCATCGAGGGCTTCATCAGCGGCAGATAGACCATCCGGAAAATCTGGAACGGCGTCGCGCCATCGATCACGGCCGCCTCGTCAAGCTCGGCCGGCAGCTTGTCGGAAGCCTGCTTCAACACCCAGATCGCGTAGGGCGAGGCGAGCGCGATCATCGCGAAGATGAGGGCGGCCTGCGTGTTCAGGATGCCGTAATTGCCCATGGTCTTGTACATCGGCACAGCCAGGAAGGCGGCAGGGATGAGATAGGTCGCGAGCGCCAGGTTCATGATGATGCCGCCGCCGCGCACTTTCAGGCGGCTGATGGCGAAGGCCGCGAAAGTCGAGACAAACAGAGTGGCGACACCCACCGTGACGGCGACGAAGACGCTGTTCCACATCTGCAGCCAGAACTTGTTGAGGTAATAATGCTTCTGGCCGAAGACGATCTCGAAATTCTGCAGCGTCGGTTTGGAGGGCCAGAGATTGCCCTCGAACATCGATTTCTCGCCTGCGATCGACAGGATGAAAAGGTGATAGATCGGGATCAGTGTCCAGAGCAGCACGGGAATCGCGATCAGGATCAGGCGGCCTTCCGCCATCCAGCCGCGCAGGCCGCCGCCTCTTGCCATGTCCGGGCTTGAAGCGCCGCTCATGCTTTGGCTTCCTTCTGCAGGCGCCGCACCATGAAGAACACCATGGGCAGGATGAACGGCATGGCGACAATGATCGAGGCAATGCCAAGATCGAGCTTGTCGATGCGCAGATAGCGCACGCCCAAGGTCGCCAGCACGTGGGTCTTGTCACCAGGCCCCCCGCCCGTGAGCAGATAGACGCTGTTGAAATCACCCAATGTCCAGATCATCGAGAGGATGGTCGAGGTGATGTAGAGCGTGGCGAGCGATGGCCAGGTGATGTGGATGAACTGCTGCCAGCGCGAGGCGCCGTCGACGGAAGCTGCCTCATAAAGATCCTGCGGAATGGCGAGCCGGCCAGTGATGAGGATCAGCGTCCAGAACGGCAGCGATTTCCACATGTGGACGACGATGGCCGAGCCAAAAGCCAATGTCGGGTCATTCAGCCAGTTCGGCCCGTCCAGGCCGGTGAATTTGAAGATCTGCGCGTTGATGAGGCCCCATTCCGGGTTCAGCAGAAAGCGGAAGGACAGGATGGTCGGGATCGACGGCATCGCCCAGGGCAGGATGAAGATGACCAGCAGAACGCGGACCCAAGGCCGCTGCGTCACGAAAAATCCGGAGAGAAACAGCGCGATCAGGAACTTCAGGTTCACCGCGATCATCAGGAACAGCACGGTGTTGATCGCGGCCGTCGAGAAGGCCGGATCCTGAAACAGCTGGCGGTAGCTGTTGGGGTTTGTGCCCAGCCAGAGGCCATAGAGCACGGGATAGGCCACGAAGGCGGCAAAGACGAGGATGTAGGGAATGAGCATCAGGAAGCCAGCCGAGAACAGGCCATCACTGCGCAGCTTCTGCGCTGTGAGCGTGTGCGGCAATGTTGTCGCGATGGCTGACATGCGGGGCTCCCGGTGTTGCACGCATAGCCTGAAAACAGGTGCGCTCTGATCTCTGTCCGCGAACAGACAGCGGAGCCAGCCGGGCGCAGGGCCCGGCTGGTCCATCTTGCAGGTCAGATCAACCGGCGATCTGCTTGACGCGGGCAATCATCTCTTCGACCGCAGCCTCAGGCGTGATCTTGTCCTGAATGACGCGCTGCATCGACTTGGCCCAGACGTTCTCGGCATTCACGGCCGTGAACTTGTAGTTGTAGACGAACTGGAACGGCACGGTGCCTTCCGAGAACTGGCGATGGACGACGGCGCGATGCTTGTCACCCGACGACCAGAACGGCGACTTGGTGGCCGCAATCGTGGTGGGATACCAGCGCCCCAGCGAACCTTCGATGAAGGGGCGCAGGTTCTCGTCCTTCATCATGAAGGCCATGAACTCCTTGCCGCGCTTCTTGTTCTTGGCATCGGCAAAGACCACCGCCGTCTTGGTGGCGGCGAGGTTCGGGATCACCGAGCCATCGGGCTTGTTGGGCCATTTGGTCGTGGCAATCTGCTCTTCATAGTTGGTCTTGGCCTGGGCACGCTGTTCGGCAGTCAGCGACTGGTTGTTCATGTCGTCCAGCCATTTGGCGGCAATGGAGATGGTCGCATTGTGCGTCATCACCGTCTGCTTGCCGTGGAAGGCGACGTTGTTGTCCGGATCGAGCCAGTTCACCGATGAGGGCGGCGTGCAGTTCTTGGCCAGAATCGAGGTGTAGAACTTCAGCGCCTCGGTCATTGCGGCCTTGTTCTTGGGCTGATCGAGCACGATCTTGCCGCTCTCATCGACGATCTGGGCATTGTAGGCCGAGGCCACCATCAGGAACGAGTAGAAGGTGTCAGATGCAGCCACGCCGAGCGGATGGCCGATGGCGAAAACACGCTTGCCCTGGGCACGCAGTGCAGGCTGCACCTTGTCACACCAGAAGCCCCAGTAGCCGGCCCAATCGGTCGGGATATCGCTTTCCTTGAAGCCGGCATCGGTCAGCATGTCGCGCCAGTAGTTGATATGGATGGTCTGCCGCTGCACCGGCATGGCGTAGTAGGCCTTGGTGTTGGTCTTGCCATTGAGCAGCAGGGTGGTGGCCAGC
>JAYWHQ010000150.1:0-4754 GCA_043777655.1 Allobosea sp.
GTTGCGAGCTGCCCGAAATGGCCGAATCCCGACCCACTGTCGCCGTCATCATGGGCAGCCAGTCCGACTGGACCACCATGCGGCATGCCACCGAAACGCTGGCCGCGCTGGGCATCAGCTTTGATGCGCGCATCGTTTCCGCGCACCGCACGCCAGACCGGCTCGTGGCCTTCGCCAAGGCCGCGCGCGCCGACGGCTTCAAGGTCATTATCGCGGGCGCAGGCGGTGCCGCGCATTTGCCGGGCATGACAGCCTCCATGACAAGCCTTCCCGTTTTCGGCGTGCCAGTGGAGTCCAAGGCCTTGTCCGGGCAGGACAGCCTGCTCTCGATTGTCCAGATGCCGGCCGGCATTCCCGTCGGCACGCTGGCCATCGGCCGGGCAGGCGCGATCAATGCCGCCCTGCTGGCAGCAGCCGTGCTGGCCCTGAATGATGAGGCGCTAGCTGATCGGCTGGATGCGTGGCGCGCAAGCCAGTCTGGTGCGGTGGCAGAGCGCCCTGTGGATGTTGCATGACGACGCGACCGGCAGACACAAACGCCGAGCGCGGCCAGATCATAGGGCCGGGTGCCACGCTGGGCATTCTTGGCGGCGGCCAGCTCGCCCGCATGATTGCGCTGGCCGCTGCCGACTATGGCATCCACACCCACATCTTTGCGCCCGAAGCCGACAGCCCTGCCTTTGAAGTCGCAGGCCGGCAGACCTGCGCGGCCTATGAGGATGAAGCCGCGCTTGCCGCTTTCGCCGCAAAGGTTGGCGCTGTGACCTATGAGTTCGAGAATGTGCCAGCTGCCACTGCAGCCTTCCTGAGCGCACGCGTGGCCGTGCGACCCGGCGCCCATGCGCTCAGCCAGACGCAGGACCGGCTGACCGAGAAGACGATGTTGCGCGCCGCCGGCTGCCAGACAGCGGCGTTTGCGCAGGTCGACAGCCGCGCTGATCTCGAAAGCGCCGTCGCCACCATCGGCCTGCCAGCAGTGCTGAAGACACGGCGGCTGGGCTATGACGGCAAGGGCCAGGCCAAGATCATGGTGGTGGGCGATGCCGAGGCTGCCTATGCCGCCATGCGCGGTGCGCCAGCGATTCTTGAAGCCTTCGTGCCCTTCTCGGCTGAAGTTTCGGTGGTGGCAGCCCGCGGGCTCGATGGCGCTTTTGCCGCCTTCCCGGTGACCGAGAACGAGCACCGCAACCACATCCTCTATCGTTCGACGGTACCTGCCCGCATCCGGCCCGCGACCGAGGCGCTGGCATTGGACAGCGCAGCCCGCATCGGCGAGGCTCTGGGTTATGTGGGTGTGTTTGCCGTCGAGTTCTTCGTGGTGCCGACTCCCGATGGCGAAGTGCTGCTGGTGAACGAGATTGCGCCGCGCGTCCACAATTCCGGTCACTGGACCAGCGAAGGCGCGGAAACCTCGCAGTTTCACCAGCATGTGCGCGCTGTCTGCGGCCTGCCACTCGGGAGCACACAAGCGCTTGGCAAGGTGATGATGCAAAATCTCATCGGCGATGAAGCAGCGACCTGGTCAGCGATTCTGGCTGAGCAGGGCGCGCGACTGCACCTTTATGGCAAGCAAGAGGCGCGCGAGGGCCGCAAAATGGGCCATGTGACCTGGGTTGAGCCAGCAACACGCTGAAAACAGCCCGAAGCCTTGCTGCGCCAGGGGCCGGAGTTGCCGTTTCGGCGTGGACAGGCCTGCGGTATTCTGCTAGTTGCACGCCACTCGTCGCAGGAACTGTTGAGTCCTGTCGGCACCTTGATTCACCCATAGACGACAGAGACGGAAGATCACGTGCAGGTTCTCGTTCGCGACAACAATGTTGACCAGGCCCTCCGGGCCCTGAAGAAGAAGATGCAGCGCGAAGGCATCTTCCGGGAAATGAAGCTCCGCGGCCACTATGAGAAGCCGTCGGAAAAGCGCGCCCGCGAGGCTGCCGAAGCCGTCCGCCGCGCCCGCAAGCTGATCCGCAAGAAGATGCAGCGCGAGGGCCTGCTGCCGGCCACGCCGAAAATCGTGAAGCCGCCACGCCCCTGATTTTGTGTTTGTGTCGGCGACCCGGCGCAGTGCATGTCTTGTGAAACAAGTTCCGGCGCCTGGAGTTGATCCGGGCGCCATTGGCGTTTTTGTGGAAGCCGGGGCATGATTGGCCCTTGGCTTTTGAGCGGGCACCCACTTCACGGGCATCACACCAGCCCAAACCTAATGAGGTCGTTGTGACAACAACCGCGCCAGTCTCCCGCCGTTTCGTCGCCCCGAGCAGGAAGCAGACATCGGTTGCCATCGCAGCTTTGCTCGCCCTTGGGCTCGCTGGCTGCCAGAACCTGTCGGGTGCCGGCCCGTCTGCGTCGGTGGCGGAGCTGGAGCAGGACACCAGCGGCAGCGCCGGCGTCAACATCGGCTCGCTGAGCGAAGTCATCTCGCGCAACCCCAATGATCCGGGCGCCTACAACACCCGCGGCGCGGCCTATGCCCGCATCGGCCGCTTCTCGGATGCGGTGGCTGATTTCTCCAAGGCGATCCAGCTTGATCCCAATCAAGCTCCCGCCTTCACCAACCGGGCGCTGGCCTTCCGCCAGACCGGCAAGAACGATGCCGCGATGCAGGATTTCAGCCGCGCCATTGATGTGAATCCGAGTTATGCCCCCGCCTACCTCGGTCGTGGCAACCTGATGCGCGCGCAGGGTAACTCGGCGCAGGCCATCAACGACCTGAACGCCGCCATCCGCCTGAACCCGGAAGGCGCCGAGGCGCTGCATGCGCGCGGGCTTGTCTATCAGCGCGAGAACCAGCATCCGCAGGCCATCTCGGATTTCGACTCGGCCATCGACCGCAACCCTTATGTCGCTGCGCCCTACACCGCGCGCGGGCAGAGTCTGATCGTCGTCGGCAAACTCGATCAGGCGATCGAGGATTTCACCGCCGCGCTCAACGTCGACAACCGCAATGCCGATGCCTGGGCCGGTCGTGGCCTCGCCGCCGAGAAGCTCGGTCGCCGCAACGAGGCGGTCGAGAGCTACCAGCGCGCCATCACGGTCGATGCCAACAACGCCAGCGCCAAATCCGGCCTGTCGCGGCTGGGCGGCGGCGTTCGCAGCTGATGACTGTCAGTCGAGCGTCTTGACGCGCTCGATGGTGTTGGGCGCAAGTCCCATCTTGTCATAGAGGCGGGCCGCGCCTTCATTGCCTGCGACATGCCCGACCATGAAGCGGCGCAGGCCCTGCCCGCGCGTGAAATCCTCGGCAGCGCGCATCAGCTCAAGCCCAATGCCCTGCCCGCGTGCCGTCTTCGCCACCACCAGCGTGGTGACGCAGCCCTGCATGCGCTGCTCGGCCCGCACAAATGGTCCGGCCTGCACGATCACGCAACAGATGTAGCCGACGGGTTTGCCTTTCAGTTCCGCCACAAGCTGCATCCCGCCATGCTCGCGCATGCGCTCGGCATCATCAGCAAAACAGGCGGCAGCCGCCTTGCGGTCGGTGGCACGGTCGCCCGTGATTGCGTCCTCGAAGCGGTTCAGCTCGTGCAGCAGGTCGATGACGGCTGCCCGGTCATGGGACTCCAGATCGCGCAGGCTGAAGGCATTCATGCTTGGACATCTCCAAAACAAAAGAGCCGGTCGTCAGGACCGGCTCTCGTGATCGTCTGGGTCGTGGCGCGCGAAGCGTTCAGTGCGCGAGCGCCTTGACGATGCTCTCGACCATCTTCTTGGCGTCAGCCAGCAGCATCATGGTGTTGGGGCGATAGAACACCTCATTGTCGACACCGGCATAGCCGACGCCGCCCATGCCGCGCTTGATGAACAGGATCGTCCCGGCCTTCTCCACGTCGAGAACCGGCATGCCGTAGATCGGCGAGGTCTTGTCGGTCTTCGCGGCCGGGTTGGTCACATCGTTGGCGCCGATGACGAAAGCAACGTCGGCCTGGCCAAACTCCGAGTTGATGTCTTCCAGCTCGAAAACCTCGTCATAGGGCACATTGGCTTCGGCCAGCAGCACGTTCATGTGGCCAGGCATGCGGCCCGCGACCGGGTGAATCGCATATTTCACCTCAACGCCTTCCTTCTTCAGCAGATCGCCCATCTCGCGCAGCGCGTGCTGGGCCTGCGCCACCGCCATGCCATAACCTGGCACGATGATGACCTTCTGGGCGTTCTTCATGATGTAGGCCGCATCCTCCGCCGAACCGGCCTTGTAGGGCTTGGCTTCGGTCGCGGCAGCTGCGGCGGCATCATCACCCCCGAAACCGCCAAGAATGACGGAGATGAAGCTCCGGTTCATGGCCTTGCACATGATGTAGGATAGGATTGCGCCCGACGAACCGACGAGTGCGCCCGTGATGATGAGCGCCATGTTGCCCAGCGTGAAGCCGATGCCAGCCGCTGCCCAGCCTGAATAGGAATTCAGCATGGAAACGACGACAGGCATGTCAGCGCCGCCAATCGGCACGATCAGCAGCACGCCCAGTGCAAAGGAGATCAGCACCATCAGCCAGAATACAAAGGTACTCTCGGTACGCATGAAGATCATCAACAGCACCACCAGCGCGATGCCGAGGCCGATGTTGATGGCATGGCGCTGCGGCAGCATGATCGCCTTGCCGCTCATGCGCCCATCAAGCTTCAGGAAGGCGATGACGGAACCCGTGAAGGTAATCGCGCCGATGATGACGCCAAGCCCCATCTCGAACAGCGAAGCGGCCTTGATCTTGCCGGGCGCACCAATGCCGAACGCCTCAGGCGCATACAGCGCGGCAGCC
>JAYWHQ010000151.1:0-4730 GCA_043777655.1 Allobosea sp.
AGCGGAATGACGGCAGAAGCCTGGCGGCCGGACGGGTATTTGGCCAATTGCTCGGCCACCCAATTCTCGTTCGCCGCATCAAAGGCGAAGGAAGCAGGCTGCAGATGGTCAGGGGCGAGACGACGGACGGACATATCAGGAGACCCTTGTCGTCATGCTCGGGCTTGTCCCGAGCGCCCATGACTTTGCCAAGAATGAGTGCGACGCGTGGATCCTCGGGACAAGCCCGAGGATGACGCAGGATGAAAGCCCGATCACCGGTCCACCTCGCCAAACACGATATCGAGCGAACCCAGAATAGCGCTGACATCGGCCAGCATGTGCTTGCGGCACATGAAATCCATGGCTTGAAGATGGGCAAAGCCCGGCGCCTTGATCTTGCAGCGATAGGGTTTGTTGGTGCCGTCGGAGACCAGATAGACGCCGAACTCGCCCTTTGGCGCCTCGACGCAGGCATAGACCTCGCCTGCCGGCACCTTGAAGCCCTCGGTATAGAGCTTGAAATGGTGGATCAGCGCCTCCATCGAGCGCTTCATCTCAGGGCGCTTGGGCGGCACCATCTTGCCGTCCTTCGACGAGATCGGCCCGCCGCCTTCTGCCGACATCAGCTTGTTGACGCATTGCTTCATGATGCGCACGGACTGGCGCATCTCTTCCATGCGGATGCAGTAACGGTCGTAGCAATCGCCATTCTTGCCGATCGGAATATCGAATTCCAGCTCTTCGTAGCACTCATAGGGCTGCGACTTGCGCAGGTCCCAGGGCGCGCCCGAGCCGCGCACCATCACGCCGGAAAAGCCCCATTTCCAGCAGGTGGCCAGATCAACCACACCAATATCGACATTGCGCTGCTTGAAGATGCGGTTGTCGGTCAGCAGGCCTTCGAGATCGTCGCAGAGCTGGAGAAACGGGTCGCACCACTCGCCGATGTCGTGGATGAGGCTGGCGGTGAGATCCTGATGCACGCCGCCGGGCCGGACATAGGCCGCGTGCATTCGCGCGCCACAGGCCCGCTCATAGAACACCATGAGCTTCTCACGCTCTTCAAAGCCCCAGAGCGGCGGCGTCAGCGCGCCGACATCCATGGCCTGCGTCGTGATGTTGAGCAGATGCGAGAGGATGCGGCCGATCTCGGAATAGAGCACGCGGATCAGTTGCCCGCGCTTGGGCACCTCGATGCCGACAAGCTTCTCGATGGCCAGGGCATAGGCATGCTCCTGGTTCATCGGCGCGACATAATCCAGCCGGTCAAAATAGGGCACTGCCTGAAGATAGGTCTTGGCCTCGATCAGCTTCTCGGTGCCGCGATGCAGCAGGCCGATATGCGGATCAACCCGCTCGACGATCTCGCCGTCGAGTTCAAGTACAAGGCGCAGCACGCCATGCGCCGCCGGGTGCTGCGGGCCAAAGTTAATGGAGAAGTTGCGAATATTGTGTTCGGTCATGGCTCAGACTTTCGCCTTCTCATCGCCCGGCAGCACATACTCGGTGCCTTCCCACGGACTCAGGAAATCGAAATTGCGGAATTCCTGGTTCAGCTTCACGGGCTCGTAGACCACGCGCTTCTGCTCGTCGTCGTAGCGGACCTCGACGAAACCCGTCATCGGGAAATCCTTGCGCAAAGGATGTCCTTCAAAACCATAATCGGTGAGGATGCGGCGCAGGTCCGGGTGGCCGGAGAACAGGATGCCGTAGAGATCATAAGCCTCGCGCTCATACCAGTTGGCGGCGGGAAACACCTCAATGACGGAGGGCACCGGCACCTCTTCATCCGCCTGGATCTTCACGCGAATGCGCTGGTTATGGCGCGGTGAGAGCACATGATAGACGACATCGAAGCGCTTCTCGCGCGCCGGATAGTCAGCACCCGCGATGTCTGTGAAATTCACGAACAGGCATTTGGCGTCGTCATGCAGGAATCGCAGCACGGCGACGATGTCGGCTGCTTCGGCATGGATTGTCAGCTCGCCAAAGGTGATGGCCGCAGCCGTGACCTTGCCGGGCAGCGAGGCTGTGATGTGTTCGCCGAGGGATGCGAGCTCTTGGCTCATGCTGGCCGTTCCTCTTGCCGCTTTGACCCGTCATGCTCGGGCTTGTTCCGAGCACCCACGTCTGCTTGTTTTCCAACAGGCGAACGGTTCGCCCATGATATCGACTTCAAGGCGTGGGTGCTCGGGACAAGCCCGAGCATGACGCCATTGTTTTAGCGCTCGATCGTGCCTGTGCGTCTGATCTTTTTCTGCAGCAGCAGCACGCCATAGAGCAGCGCTTCTGCCGTTGGCGGGCAGCCCGGCACGTAAATGTCCACCGGCACGACACGGTCACAACCGCGCACCACCGAATAGCTGTAATGATAATAGCCACCACCATTGGCGCAGGAGCCCATCGAGATGACGTAGCGCGGCTCGGGCATCTGGTCGTAAACCTTGCGCAAGGCCGGGGCCATCTTGTTGGTCAAGGTGCCGGCCACGATCATCACGTCTGACTGGCGTGGTGAAGCGCGCGGCGCGAAGCCAAAACGCTCGACATCGTAGCGCGGCATGGACAGTTGCATCATCTCGACAGCACAGCAGGCCAGCCCGAATGTCATCCACATCAGCGAGCCCGTCCGGGCCCAGTTGATGAGATCATCCGTGGCGGTGACGAGGAAGCCCTTGTCGGCCAGTTCGCTGTTGATGTCGACAAAGAAGGGATCGCGTGCGCCCAGCGGCATGCCATCGGGTCCAAGCAGCCCCTTCGGAGCCTGTGCAACCAGCGGATTTCCGCGATCAAGTGCTGTCTGCGCCATGTGCTGAACCCTCAATCCCACTCAAGCGCACCCTTGCGCCACTCGTAGACGAAGCCGACTGTCAGCACGCCCAGGAAAATCATCATTGACCAGAAGCCGAACCAGCCGAGATCCCCGAATGCAACCGCCCAGGGGAACAGGAAGGCCACCTCAAGATCGAAAATGATGAAAAGAATCGCGACCAGATAGAAGCGCACATCAAACTTCATGCGCGCATCGTCAAAGGCCGCAAAGCCGCATTCATAAGCCGAAAGCTTTTCCGGATCAGGGTTGGAATAGGCAATCAGGAAGGGGGCAACAAGCAGGGCAAGGCCAATGACAAGCGCGAGCCCCAAGAAAATCACCAGCGGCAAATAGTCAGCAAGCAGGTTTGGCATTGGATGCGTCCGGTCAGGTCATGCGATCAGACTGAAACTGTTCGCATCTCTGCGTGCCGGAGTAGCCCGTGAGGCGGGTGCGCGCAAGGGTTTGCGGCGTCGCACAATGGGCAAATGCGCAGCTGAGGCGGGAATCTGCTGCAAACCACCCTGGCCCGTCAGAATGCAGACGATCAGTGCTCGGTTGCGCCCGGTGTCAGGCCAATGAGGCTGATGGCCAGCCGACCTTGCGCATCATTGCTTTTGCCGAGGCTGCGCAAGCGCTTGGTCGCGAACAGATTGTGACCACCGCGTTCCCTCAGTCTCTGACCAAGTGCATGGCAGGCCGCGTCTTTTGCGCCTGCCCGGACCAGCGATTCGAGATAGATCTGTTCGAAAATATCGCGCTGCGCATGCGAACCGCCGATCTGGCGCACGATATGCCGCACTGGGCCGATCAACCGCGCAGCTTCGGAATAGCGTTCGCCCTGGAAGGCAAGAAGCGCCGCCGCCAGCGGCGCGCCGACATCATCGGCCACGCGCGCATCATGGCTGTGACCGATGCGCGCATCACGCATCAGCTGCGACACCAGTGCTTGCGCCTGATCGAGCCGCCTGGCGCCCAGCAATGCCAGCAGATAATGCAGATCGGCGAACACCAAGCGCCGGTCATCGGTTCGGCGGCCGGCAATTTCCGCCAGCTCCTCCCAGCGGTCACCAACAGGCACGCCCGCCAGAACCAGTCGTTCCAGGAGCGATGCGGCGTTGGCGATATCGCGATAGTCGTCTGTCTGCTCGGCACGGATCGCCCGGTCATACAGCGCCAGCACCTCGGAATGGCGGCCCAGTTCCATCTGGAACAGCGCAAGGTGCCAGAACATGTGATAGGAAAAGTTTCCACAATGGCTCCAGCTGGCCTCCTGGCCCTCGAGCCAGCCCACACCTTCAAGAGCGCGGCCCTCCATCTCGAAGACATGCGCCACCGCATGGCGGCCCCACGCATCGCGCGGCGCAAGCTTCACTGCGCGCAGGCCCATTTCCTTGGCCTCGGCATAGGCGCCGGTTTCTTCCAGCGCAAAAGCATAGCAGCCGCGCACATAACCGGCATATGGCACATCATCCCCAAAAACCGAGATGACGCGCGAGAGTGAGCGGCGCATGCCATCGGCATCGCCCAGCACGAAGCGGATCGCATGGGAAAGCTTGATCGCCAGCGCATCGCGGGGGTGGTCGTCAATCACGCGCTCCATGGCGTGGATCGCGCTGCGCGGTTTGCCGTCAAGCCAACTTTCGAGCGCTGTGGCGAACAGGGCCGTGCGCGTGTCGGGTTGCACTGCCAGCAACGCCTTGCCCGTCGCGAGGCACTCGCGGGCCGGGCCAAGCAGCTCGCTGCGGCCCAGCGAAAGCAGCAGGCAGCCTTTCACCAGCGGGGCCAGGGCAAAATCTGGAAAGCGCGTCAGCACCTCATTGATGAGGACTGGCGTTTCACGCGCATGGGCGAGAAAGGCCTCGATCGTCCTGTCCCAAAGGCTGTCCAGCGTTTCGGTGCTGATGGCTGATTGGGCTGGCTGCATCTTCGGGTCCCC
>JAYWHQ010000152.1:0-4726 GCA_043777655.1 Allobosea sp.
CTGTCGCGCGCCGTTCCGTTCGTCAGCGCCTCTCTTGGTCTTAGTGCTGTGTCGGAAGCATGGTCAAGCGCAAGATCGGGCAGAGGTTTTCTCCGACCGTGCATGACAGCTTCTGTTCAGGTTCAGCGGGTTAAATTTTCAGAGTTGGTCGACGCGCGGCGCTGGGGGGCAGCTGTGAAAGACGCAGTCGACTGCGATGGAAGGAGACGCAAGACATGTTGAAGACACTCGCTTTTGCTGCCTTTGCCGGAGCCCTGTCCCTCACCACCCTGACATTTGCGCCAGGGCAGGCGATGGCTGCTCCCGCGACAACAGGTCTGATCTTGCCCGCAAAGGCCACCGCTGACACTGGCGCTGGCCTCATCGAGCAGGTCGGCTACCGTCGTCATGGCCACTATCGGCGCGTGCATCACCGCCGTTTTGTGCACCATCACCGCTTCCACCACCGGCGTGGTTATTACCGACCGGCCTATTACGGCCCTGTTTATGCTGCACCTGTGCACTATAGACGCCGCTGCCGGATCATTCGTCAGCAGGTCTGGAATGGCTGGGGCTATGTCTGGCAGCCCGTCAGGGTCTGCCGCCGCCATTGGTGAGACTGCCGACGAAGAGAAGATGCTTGAGCTGAACGGGCTGTTGAGGTTTCGTTCAGCTTTTCTTCCCTAACATTCGGTTGATGCTCGCTTGGGGGCACGCAGCGCTATGGCTGCTGCCCAGAACAGACAGGAACCGGGACGATGCTTGCAAAAATCTCTTTGGGCGTGGCAGCTGCCGCGCTTCTGGGTGGCGCCACCTTGCTGTTGCCCGAAACTGCCGCTGCACAGGGCTTCTATGTCGGCATCGGAGCCCCTCCGGGCTATGGCCCTTATGGCCCGCCGCCGCCCTATTACCGCCAGCGGCCCTATCACCGGCCCTACGCCTTTGGCCCGCCGGTGGAATATATCCCGCACCCGCCAGCCTACTACCGCCCGCGCTGCCATTTTGTGCGCGAGCCGATCTGGAATGGCTTTGCCTGGGTGCCGGGCACGCGCCGCGTCTGCGGCTGATCTCACTCAGACCAGCCGGGCTGCGCCGCGCATGATGGCGTCGGTCTGCGGCGTGAATGCACCGTCTGCACCATGCAGGACAAGCGGCGGCAGCAGCGACAGTGGCGCCCGGCTTTGCAGCCGGGCCGAAACAATCACGCGAATCGCTGCGCGCTCAGCCAGCGCATGCACAGGCTTGATCTGGACCGCGCCAAAGCCCTTTTCCAGCGAACGCAGCAACTCCGGCAAGGCTTCCGCTGTATGGATCACCACCAGATCGCCGCCGGGCTTCAACAAGCGACGCGCGCTGGAAATCCAGGCGTTCAAGCCCGCATCGGGCATGACATGTGCCAGATGGCGTGACGGGTCAGGCGAGCCTTGTTTCAGCCCGGCGGGATAATAGGGCGGGTTCATCGCCACACAGTCGCAGCTGCCTGCCTTCAGGCCTGCCTCGGAAAGCATGCGCGCAGGTGCGGTGACATCGGCACAGACAGATCGCACGCGGCCAGACAGGCTGTTGCCTGCGATGTTCCCCGATGAAATGGCCGAAAGCTGCGGATCACGCTCCACCAGCACAACCGAAAGCGCGGGCTGCTCCAGCGCGGCGATCAGCCCCACAGTGCCAGCGCCCGCACCCAGATCAGCCAGCATGCCACCTGGGCGAAGCGGCAGCGAGGCCGCCAGCAGCACGGAGTCAGTGCCCGCACGATGGCCCCTGGCTGGCTGGCGCAGGTTGAGCCGACCGCCCAGCAGCCAGTCCTCGGTGAGTTGCGCCTCGGGCTTTTCAGCCATCGGGATCGCGCAGTTCTGCTCCGAAACCCGCCTCCGTCAAAAGTTTGCGCACGGCATCGGCGTCATCGGTGCGCACCAGCAGGCGGCGCTGGAACGCACCAATCGAGCCTTCCAGCGCGCTCATGTGCTGGTCGGCGATCAGGCAGGGAAAGTCAGCCGAGGTCAGAAGCGCCACGACAGCCCCCAGCAGCACAATATCGTTGGAACGGATGATCTCGATCATGCCCGCATGAGGACGCCAGCGCGCGACAGGTTTCAAGCTCTTTTGTCAGACAGCCCGCGACGCCATGCCTGCAACTGAGACAACCGAAGCACTGGCGCTTCGGCAGCTGCTCGTGGCATTGTCTGGCGGCAGCAACAGCAGGATCGCGAGCGTGGGCGTCGTCATACCTTTCGAGGACAAGGAATCCGGGGCCAACGCGATTGTGCCCATTCTCGACCTGACGCGCGCCGACATGGAGCGCGTCAACGCCATGATCCTGTCGCGCACCGGCTCGCAGGTGACGATGATCCCCGAGGTGGCCAACCACCTGATCTCGTCCGGCGGCAAGCGCCTGCGGCCCATTCTCACCCTGGCCTCCGCGATGCTCTGTGGCTATCACGCAGAAAGCCATGTGAAACTGGCTGCCGCTGTCGAGTTCATGCACACTGCCACGCTTCTCCATGATGATGTGGTCGATGACAGCGACATGCGCCGGGGCAAGCCAGCCGCCCGCATGCTCTGGGGCAACGAGGCCAGCGTGCTGGTCGGCGATTTCCTGCTCGGCCAGGCCTTCAAGATGATGGTCGAGGTCGGCTCGCTGCGCGCGCTCGAAATTCTCTCGACCGCCGCCTGCCTCATCGCCGAGGGCGAGGTGATGCAGCTGGCCGCCGCCAAGAACACCGAGACGACCGAAGACGAGTACATGGCCGTCATTCGCGGCAAGACAGCCGAACTGTTCGGCGCGGCTTGCGAGGTTGGCCCGGTGATTGCCGGCAGCTCGAAGGCGGCCGCCGCCGCCTGCCGCAGCTATGGGCTGAATCTGGGCATCGCCTTCCAGCTGGTGGATGATGTGCTGGATTATGGCGGCGTGGCAGCCAAGCTTGGCAAGAACACCGGCGACGATTTCCGCGAGGGCAAGATCACGCTGCCGGTGGTGCTGTCCTTCCGGCGCGGCTCGGCGCAGGAGCGTGCTTTCTGGACGCGCACCTTGCAGGCGGGTGACATCAACGAAGGCGATTTCGAGACCGCGCTCGGCCTGATGAGAAAGCACCGCGCGCTCGACGACACGATCGACCGTGCGCGCCACCATGCCAAGATGGCGCAGGATGCGCTGGGGCTTTTCCCGGCGTCAGCCATGCGCGAGGCACTGGAACAGGTGGTGGAGTTCTGCCTGTCGCGCGCGCATTGAGCCCTCTTTTCTGCTGCTGAAAAAACAGGCTGGCCACTGCGGGCCGATCTTGCCAATGTGATGTCATCCGATCTTGGGAGCTTTGCCATGTCGACCCGTCGCCACGTTCTGTCCCTCGCCGCCGCCACTCTGGTTGGCGCCACCATGCCTGCGCACGCCCATCCGCATGAGCCAGGCATGAACGTCGAGCAGATTGCTGCCATCGAGCAGCAGATCCATGCGTTTCGCGCCGAGATTCGTACGGCGATTGCGGCAAAGGACGTCAAGCGGCTGCGCGATCTTTATGCCGCAAGCTTTACCCACACCCATGGCTCCGGAAAAGTCGATGGCCGCGATGCGCGCATTGTCTCGGTGCTGGCCGGCGACCCCGTGATCGAGACTGCCAACGCTGACGAGCTTGCAATCCGCGTCTTCCACAGCGACACGGCCATTGTGACGGGCAAAAGCCCGATCCCCAATCTGACCGACGGCAAGACCTACGAGTTCCGCTGGATGGCGGTCTATGTTCGGGTCGGTGGCGAATGGCATTTGGCCTCAAGCCAGGCCACAAGGCTGCCCCTGGCGACAGCCTGAGCGACTGCTCAGGACAAGTGCCGCTCAGCGCAGCACAGTCGCCTTGATCCACCAGGCAGGCTTTTGCCGCGCCATGGCCTTCGCAGCTGCCGCTGACTGGTGACAATCTGCGAAAAGCGCAAAGCAGGTCGCGCCAGAGCCTGACATGCGCGCCAGCAGCGCTCCCGGCTGAGCCTGCAACGCATCGAGTGTCTCGCCAATGGCCGGGGTCAGCGTCATGGCAGGCACTTCAAGATCATTGCGCGCGGAGGCAATCGCGTCAATCAGCTCAGGCGCAGAGGCCGGCCCGCTGGCTGTCATGAACTGAGCGTGCTCCCCGGCCTTTGTTGCGCCCGGCACCAGCCCGAGCCTGCGAAACACATCTGCCGTTGCCACCGGCACACGCGGATTGACGAGCACAGCAAACAGCTTGGGCAAGGCAAGCCTCTGCCCCAGCCTGTCGCCAATGCCAGACATCTCGCAAGCCCGCGCACGCAGGCACACCGGCACATCCGCCCCGGTTGCCAGCGCGGCCTCAAACAGCGCGGAATTGTCGAGAGGAAGCCCGTTCAGCCGGGCCAGCAAACGCAGCGCAGCAGCCGCATCCGCCGAGCCGCCTCCCATGCCGGACGCTACCGGCAGACGCTTCACGAGATGAAAACGGCCGAGCCTCAGGCCGGGCTTGCGCGTTGCCAGCGCAATTGCCGCCCTGATGACGAGATTGCTGCTCGCATCGCCGCAAGCGGCGGCCTCTGGCCCGGACATCTCGAGCGAGAGCGCATTGCCCGGCGCCAGCGACAGCGTGTCGCCCGTGCCGGCAAACATCACCAGACTCGACAGCTCATGATAGCCGTCAGGGCGCCGCCCCAGCACGCGCAAGGTGAGGTTGATCTTGGCGGGTGCCCGCGCTGTCAGGACAGGGGCCGGCATGCAGATCGGCGTCAGCCGCCATCCTTCTTGATCTCG
>JAYWHQ010000153.1:0-4685 GCA_043777655.1 Allobosea sp.
TCTGGAAAGCGCCCGCCGTTGAAGGCAGCTTCGCCGACTTCGCCCTTCACGCGCTCCATCTCTTCGGTCAGGCAGCGGGTGAACAGCGCAGGCGTCACCTTGGTGCTGCCATCCACCGTCACGCCATAGGCGACGAACTGCCAGATCTGGGCACGGCTGATCTCGGCGGTCGCCGCATCCTCCATCATGTTATAGATCGGCACGGCGCCGCGCCCCCGCAGCCAGGCTTCCATGTATTGCACGCCGATGCGGATGTTCTCGCGGAAGCCCTCTTCCGAGCGCGTGCCCTTGTGGACCTCCAGCAGATCAGCGCGAGCGATGTTCACGTCCTCGCGCAGGTTTCCGAGCTGGTTGGCTTGCGGCATCAGGCGGTTGAACACCTCCATCGCCACCGGCACGAGATCGGGATGGGCCACCCAGGTGCCGTCATGGCCGTTGCGGGCCTCGCGCTCCTTGTCGGCGCGAACCTTGGCGAAGGCCGCCTCGTTGGCGGCCGGGTTGTTCTTCACCGGGATTTGCGCCGCCATGCCACCCATGGCGAAAGCACCACGGCGATGGCAGGTCTTGATGAGCAGCAGCGAATAGGCCTTCAGGAAAGCATCGCCCATGCCGACCTGCGAGCGGTCCGGCAGCACGTAGTTGGCGTTGCGGGCCAGCTTCTTGATGAAGGAGAAGATGTAGTCCCAACGGCCGCAATTCAGCCCGGCCATGTGGTCCTTCAGCTCGTAGATGATCTCGTCCATCTCAAAGGCGGCAGGCAGTGTCTCGATCAGAACGGTGGCCTTGATCGTGCCGTTCTTCAGGCCAAGCACGCTCTGGGCATGCACGAAGACATCATTCCACAGGCGCGCTTCAAGATGGCTCTCCATCTTCGGCAGGTAGAAATAGGGACCCGTCCCTTGCGCGATCTGTGCCTTGGCATTGTGAAACACATAAAGCCCGAAATCGACCAGCGAGCCCGAGGCGATTTCGCCATCGATCTCCAGATGCCGCTCCGGCAGATGCCAGCCGCGCGGGCGAATGACGAGCACGGCGGGCTTGTCAGACAGCTTGTAGGCCTTGCCGGTGTTGGCGTCGGTGAAATCGATCTGGTTGGCCCAGCGGTCCTTCAGGTTGACCTGGCCTTCGATCATGTTGGCAAATGTCGGCGACGACGCATCCTCGAAATCGGCCATGAACACCTTGGCGCCGCAGTTCAGCGCGTTGATGATCATCTTGCGGTCGACAGGGCCGGTGATCTCGACGCGGCGGTCGGTCAGGTCAGCGGGGATCGGCGCGACCTTCCAGTCACCCTCGCGGATGTGCCTGGTCTCGGCCAGGAAATCAGGCGTTTCGCCCGCATCAAAGCGCTTCTGCCGCTCGGCACGAAGTGCGAGCAGGCGCTTGCGCGTCTCATTGAAGCGGCGATGCAGGTCAGCCACGAAAGCCAGCGCCTCAGGCGTCAGGATTTCGTCAAAACGCGGCGACATCGCGCCCTTGATGGTGATGCTGGCGGTCATTTCGGAGTCCTTCGTTCTGAACAATGGGCAGACATCGTCTCTATGCCCGGTCGCATAAACTTTCGAAATTGAAATAAAGTACAATGATTGTTTCTGTTTCAGAACAAATGAGCGATGATTGGGAGCAGCGATGGTGCTCAGCTGCTGACAGCCGTGACGCGCCGCAATGTCAGGTTGATCCGACCCTCCTGCGGCAGCAGCGTCGATGAGCCGGGCAGCACGCGGTCGATGCCGTGAAAGGCCAGCCGGGCCGGGCCGCCGAAAAGCAACGCATCGCCCGATTGCAGCTTGAGCGAGATGGTCTTGCCGCCTCGCGTTGTGCCACCAATGCGAAACACCGCTGTGTCACCCAGCGAGAGCGACAGGACAGGGGCCGAGAAGTTGGCCTCGTCGCGGTCCTGATGCAGGCCCATCTTTGCTGTGGCGACATAGTGGTTGATGAGGCAGGCTTCGGGCGGATGTGGAAATTCGGCCAGGGCCGCCCAGGCTGCCAGAAGCGCCGGTGGAATGGCCGGCCATGGCTGGCCCGTTTCGGGATGCAGCGGCTGGTAGCGATAGCCGCCCAACTTGTCCGATACCCAGCCCAGCGTGCCGCAATTGCTCATGCGCACCGAAAATGGTGTGCCGGTGCGCGGCATGATCGGGGTGAACAGCGGTGCTGCCCGCACCACCTCGCGCAGGTCGGCCACCAGCGCTTCCTGCTGCGCCCGATCAAGCCAGCCTGGCCAATGCATGACGCCGGGGGCAACCTCGATGCGGGCTGTCATGACGTCACACGCTTCTTCGTCATTGCGAGCGCAGCGAAGCAATCCAGCGCTCTTGTGCCAATGGATTGCTTCGCTCCGCTCGCAATAACGGCAAGGTTCACGGCTTCAAAATTTCTTTCGAGGCAACGCTGGTGTCCGCGTTCAGCCGGTAGATGATCGGCTCACCGGTGTTGAGCTCGACATCCATGATGCCCTTAGGGTCCAGCCGGTCGAGCACCATGATGAGCGCGCGCAGCGAGTTGCCATGGGCCGCCACCAGCAGGCGCTGCCCGCCCATTACGCGCGGCAGGATGTCGGTGACAAAATAGGGCAGGGCGCGCGCCACCGTGTCCTTCAGCGACTCGCCACCCGGAGGGGGCACGTCGTAAGAGCGACGCCAGATGTGCACCTGATCCGCACCATATTTGGCTGCCGTCTCGGCCTTGTTGAGGCCTGACAGTTCGCCATAGTCGCGCTCGTTCAGTGCGATATTGCGGATGGTTTTCAGCTGCGGCTGGCCGATCTCGTCGAGAATCAACTGGCAGGTCTTCTGCGCGCGCGACAATTCCGAGGTCATGGCCAGATCGAAGCTCAGGCCACGTGCTTTCAGGCGCTGGCCGCCAGCCTTGGCCTCGGTCACGCCGAGCGGGGTCAGGTCAGGGTCCTTCCAGCCGGTGAAGAGGTTCTGGAGGTTCCATTCGCTCTGGCCGTGACGGACGAGGACAAGCAGGCGTTCAGTGGTCGACATCAGGTTCAGCCTTTGAGAAGTATGACGCCTGCGAGGTGAACCAGCAGGCCGGATCGGTCAAGCCGGTTTGCGCGGGGCGATCTCAGACGCTGTCCAGCCCAAGCACATCGGCCATCGAATAGAGCCCCGGCTTGCGTGGCCAGCCCCAGAGCGCCGCCTTCAGCGCGCCCTGCGCAAACAGGCTCCGGTCATCGGCCTTGTGCACCAGTTCAATGCGTTCGCCAGCACCGGCAAAAATCACGCTGTGCTCGCCAATCACCGTGCCGCCACGGAGTGTGGCAAAGCCGATCGTGCCTTCTTGCCGCGCGCCTGTATGGCCGTCCCGCACGGCGACGCGTGCCTTGGCAAGGTCCACACCGCGCCCCTCGGCCGCCGCCTCGCCCAGCAGCACGGCGGTGCCAGACGGCGCATCAACCTTGAGGCGATGATGCATCTCGACAATCTCGATGTCCCAGTCCGTGCCCAGCGTGCCAGCCACCTTGCGCACCAAAGCGGCGAGCAGATTGACGCCAAGGCTCATGTTGCCGGAGCGGATGATGCGGGCATGGTGCGAGGCCAGCGTCAGCTTCGCCAGATGGTTCTCGCTCATGCCGGTGGTGCCAATGACATGAACGATACGCGCCTGCGCAGCCAGCGCCACGTAGGCCATGGTCGCGTCCGGCAGCGTGAAATCGATCACGCCATCGGCCTGGGCAAAGAGTGGCAGCGGGTCATCGGTGATGGTCACGTTCAGCGCGCCAGCGTTCGCGATGAGGCCAGCATCCTGCCCGATCAGCGACGAGCCCTCGCGCTCGATGGCGCCCAACAGTTCGCAATTGCTGCTCTCGGCAATGGCCTTGATGACCGAGCGGCCCATGCGGCCGCCGGCACCCACCACCACAAGCCGCATCGGCCTTTGCTCGCTTTGGCTCACAATTTCATCTCCGATGGCAGGGCACGCCCTTTGCTGACGCTGGCTATAGACGTGCTGACCCGCGCTGCAAAGGCACGTCCATCGACCGCAACAGGATCAGGCGTCGCCCGGTTGAGGCCCGGCATAACCACCGATGATGACAAGATCGGTGTCGCCAACATTCGCCAGATGCACGAGCGCCGCCTTGTATTCAGGCGATTCGTAGCAAGCGCGCGCTTGTGCCTCACTGTCGAACTCGATGACGACGTTGTGCTTGCGCCCGGTGCCCTTGGCGAGATGGTAATCGCCACCGCGCACCAGGAACCGCCCGCCAAATTTGGCGAAAGCAACAGCGTTCAGCGCGCGATATTGCGCATAGGCCGCGTCATTCGCCACATCGACGCGGGCAACCCAGTAGCCCTTTGGTGTTGCCATGGCTCAGACGCCCTCAACGACAATGAGGTCCATCTCGCCGGCACCTTCACGCAACTTGCGGGCAGCGGCATATTCCGGTGACATGGCGTAGGTCTTGGCGGCCTCGAAGCTCTCGAACTCGATGATGACATTGCGCGAGCGCCCCTGGCCTTCGGCAACGGTCATCTGCCCGCCACGCGCCAGCGGCTTGCCACCATACTGGCGAATGGCCTCTCCGGCTGCTGCCGCATAGACAGCCCATTGCGTCGCGTTCGTCACGATGGCGCGCGCCACCACATATCCCTTGGCCATGTCGTTCTCTCCGTTGGCATTCATTGAATTGGCAAGATCGCGAGACCGAACAGGATCGTGCAGGCCCGGTCAAG
>JAYWHQ010000154.1:0-4673 GCA_043777655.1 Allobosea sp.
CCCCTGCTGATCGACACCAGCGGCGCCTATTGCCGCCCGGAGGGTCAGCGCACGCAGGACGGCCAGATGTTCATCTGCGGGGCGTCACCGCCTGCCGACCAAGACCCGGACTGGGACGAGGCAGCGCCGGATGTCGGCGATGTCGATTGGTCCTTCTTCGAGGAGACGGTCTGGCCAGCACTCGCCCACCGTGTTCCGGCTTTCGAGAGCATTCGTCCGGGCCGCGCCTGGGCCGGGCCCTATGACATGAACCTGGCTGATGCCAATGCCATTCTTGGCCGGGCGGTTGGTCTCGACAATTTCTACCTCGCCAACGGCTTTTCCGGCCATGGCCTCCAGCAAGCGCCAGCGGTGGGGCGCGGGTTGGCTGAACTGATCGCGCATGGCCGCTATGTCACGCTCGATCTTGCCGATCTCGGCCATGCCCGCATTGTCGAGCAGCGCCCGCTGCTGGAAACCAATGTGATCTGAGGCCCACCATGATTTCTCCCGAACACGTTGCCGTCATGGCCCGCTACAACCGCTGGCAGAACCAGAACCTGTTGGGAGCTGCCAACACCTTGTCCGATGCGGCACGGCGTGAGAGCCGTGGCGCCTTCTTCGGCTCGATCCAAGGCACGTTCAGCCATCTGATCTGGGGCGATGGCATGTGGATGCACCGTTTTGCCGGTCTGCCGAAGCCGACAGCAGGCATCGACGACTCTGCCATGGTGCATCAGGACTGGGAAGAGTTCCTCAAAGCGCGTCACGCGCTGGACGAGGCGATTGTCGACTGGTCGCGTTACGTGACGGCGGATTGGCTGGCATCAACGCTCAGCTGGTATTCCGGCGCAGCCAAACGCGACTTCAGCCAGATGGCCTGGCTGCCGGTCACGCACATGTTCAACCATCAGACGCATCATCGCGGCCAGATCCACGCCATGCTGCCGCAAGCAGGCGCGAAGCCCGGACCGACCGATCTGGCGATGATGCCGCCTGAACTGCTGGCGGGCTAAAGCAGCCCACGCGCCGCCAGATTGCGCATCAGGTGCGAGGCGCCAAAAGTCCAGGGCGGGCAATCGGCGCAGGAGCGCATGCGATTGACCAGCGCGCCCAGCTCCGGCGCCGAAATCGTGACGATGTCGCCCATCCTGTGCGTGAAGCCGCTGCCCTTTTCGCCACGGTCCTTCACCGGCGCGAACATCGTGCCGAGGTAGAGCACCGCGCCATCGGGATACTGGTGGTGGCTGCCGATCATCTGTGCGGCCAGATCAGCCGGGTCACGGCTGATCTTGGCCAGTGAAGAGCTGCCCTCAAGCACAAACCCGTCTTCGCCAGTCACATGCAGCGAGACTGTCATGGCCCGCACGTGATCGAGTGAAAAGCTTGCATCGAAGAAGCGCAAAAAAGGCCCGAGCGTCGCTGAGGCATTGTTGTCCTTCGCCTTGCCCAGCAGCAGCGCCGACCGACCCTCGACATCGCGCAGGTTGACGTCGTTGCCCAGCATCGCGCCAACGATCCGGCCGGTGGAGGCGACCGCCAGCACGACTTCCGGCTCCGGGTTGTTCCAGCTTGAGGACGGGTGAAGCCCGGCATCCGCGCCGGTGCCGACACCTGCCATGGCCGGGGCCTTGGTGAAGATCTCGGCATCCGGGCCGATGCCGACTTCGAGATACTGGCTCCAGGCCCCTTGTGCGATCAGCACCTGTTTCAGTTGCATCGCCTCGGGCGAGCCGGGCTTGAGCTGCGACAGATCATCGCCCACCAGCGCCACGATCTCCTGCCGGATGGCGGCAGCCGAAGCGGGGTTGCCCCGTGCCCGCTCCTCGATCACCCGTTCCAGCATCGACACCGCGAAGGTGACGCCTGCCGCCTTGATGGCCTGAAGATCGACGGGTGCCAGAAGCCAGGGCATGCGCGCGTCGCGCCCATCTGGCGGCGTGTTGGCCAAGATGTCAGCCAATGTGCCGACAGCTTCACCCTTGGCCGCGCGCAAGCTCTGCGCCGGATCGGCCGCCTCGCAGAGGTCACGCATCGTTGGAAAAGTGGCCGTGATGTCGATCACCATGCCCTCGCGCAGCGCAACCACAGAAGGGCCGGAAACATCCGGCCGCCAGATGCGCGCCGCCAGTGCGCCTTCCATGCCATCCGCAGGCAGGGTCTCTTCAAGGTTCAGCACAATGCGCGTCATGGACGGTTTCCAGGCTAAGTTGTTTCAAGAGCGGACACACCACCATGCCCGAGGCTTTGGCCCGAGCGCAATGCGCCAAGGTCAACGTCATATAATCGTCATTGAAATGTCACCCCAACTTCGTGCTAGTTTGAGCAAGACACAAAAAGCGCAGCCCTGCTCACGGGGCGCACACAGGGAGAATGACATGAATTTTCGGATCAAATCCGTCCTCGGTGCCACAGCCATTGCGCTGCTGGCAGGTGTTTCCAGCGCTGCCGCCCAGACCGAACTGCAATGGTGGCATGCCATGACGGGCGCCAACAATGAGGTCATCGTCAAGCTGGCTGAAGAGTTCAATGCCAGCCAGAAAGAGTTCAAGGTCACCCCGACCTACAAGGGCTCCTATGCCGACACGCTGAATGCCGGCATCGCCGCCTTCCGCGCCGGCAATGCCCCGCACATCATGCAGGTGTTCGAGGTTGGCACCGCGACCATGATGGGCGCGAAGGGCGCTGTGAAGCCGGTTCAGGAACTGATGAAGGATGCCGGCGAGACGTTTGACCCCAACAGCTACCTGCCTGCCATCACCGGCTATTATTCCACCGTGAAGGGCGAGATGCTCTCCTTCCCGTTCAATTCGTCCTCAGCCGTCATGTGGTACAACAAGGACGCGCTGAAGAAGGCGGGCCTGAATGCTGACGCCCCGCCCAAGACCTGGCCTGAGGTGTTTGAAGCCGCCAAGAAGCTGAAGGCAGCAGGCTTCGACAAATGCGGTTTCTCGACAGCCTGGATCACCTGGCTCAACATCGAGCAGCTCGGCGCCTGGCACAATACGGCAGTCGGCACCAAGGCCAACGGCATGGATGGCTTTGATTCCAGCTTCAAGATCAACGAGCCGCTGTTCGTCAAGCACCTGACCAATCTGGTCGAGCTGCAGAAGGACAAGACCTTCGACTATTCCGGCCGCACCAACACGGGCGAAGGTCGCTTTACCTCGGGCGAATGCCCGATCTTCATGACCTCCTCGGCCTTCTTCGGCAATGTGCGCGCCAACGCCAAGTTCGATTGGGCGAATGCGCCGATGCCGTATTATCCCGATGTTGCAGGTGCTCCGCAGAACTCGATCATCGGCGGTGCCTCGCTCTGGACCATGGGTGGCAAGCCTGCGGCTGAATACAAGGGCGTTGCCAAGTTCTTCACCTTCCTGTCGGATGTCGACCGTCAGGTGAAGCTGCACACCGAATCCGGCTATCTGCCAATCACCAAGGCCGCTTATGCCAAGGTGAAGGATTCGGGCTTCTACAAGGACAAGCCGTTCCTCGAGACGCCGCTGCTGCAGCTCAACAACAAGGCCCCGACCGAGAATTCGCGTGGCCTGCGCTTTGGCAACCTGGTGCAGATCCGTGACATCTGGGCCGAAGAAATCGAAAGCGCTCTGAGCGGCCAGAAGACGCCGAAGGCAGCCCTCGACGCCGCCAATGAGCGTGGCAACGCGGTGCTGCGCCAGTTCGAGCGGACGGTGACGCGGTGACGTTCTGGGCAGTCAGCAATCGGCAATCGGCGGTCGTGGTGCTTTGCATCACGACTGATGCCGTTCGTCGCACAGCCGACTGCCCATTGCCGACTGCCGACTGCCTCTCTCGATGACAAAAAACGCCACCTTCACGGGCTATCTCGTGCCAGCACTGTTGCTGGCGCCGCAGCTTGCCATCACGCTGGTATTTTTCTATTGGCCGGCCAGCCAGGCTGTCTGGCAGTCCTTTCTGGTCGAGGATGCCTTTGGCACCTCGACGCAGTTTGTCTGGTTCGAGAATTACAAGACGCTGTTCTCCAAGCCTGACTATTACAAGGCTTTGTGGAACACGCTGGTATTCTCTTCGCTGGTGGCTTTCTTCTCGCTGTCGATCGCGCTGCTTTTCGCGGTGATGGCGGACAGGCACATTCGTGGCCATCAGATCTACACGACGCTGCTCATCTGGCCCTATGCGGTGGCGCCCGCCATTGCCGGCGTGCTCTGGATGTTCCTGTTCCATCCGTCGCTTGGCATGCTGGGGCGCGGCTTGCAGGACATGGGCGTGAACTGGAACCCGCTGCTCAACGGCAACCAGGCCATGGGTCTGGTTGTCGTCGCTGCCGTCTGGAAGCAGATCAGCTACAACTTCCTGTTCTTCCTGGCGGGGCTTCAAGCCATCCCCAAAAGCGTGATCGAGGCCGCCACCATCGATGGCGCGCGGCCCTGGCGCCGTTTCTGGACCATCATCTTCCCGCTGCTCTCGCCCACCACGTTCTTCCTGCTGGTGGTCAACCTTGTCTACGTCTTCTTCGACACGTTTGGCATCATCGATACGGTGACTGGCGGCGGGCCGTCGAAAGCCACCGAGACGCTGGTCTACAAGGTCTATTCCGACGGCAAGGGCGGCGCTGACCTTGGTGGCTCGGCGGCGCAATCGGTCATCCTGCTGATGATCGTGGTGGCACTCACCGCGTTCCAGTTCAAATACATCGAGCGCAAGGTGACCTA
>JAYWHQ010000155.1:0-4652 GCA_043777655.1 Allobosea sp.
ATCGAATCCGGCACCGCGCCGCCACGCGCGCCATTGCTCGTGGAGAGCGATTCTAGCCGCGCCCCGATTCGGCCACAGTTCGGCCCGGTGGATTGGTGCGTGTCTCGGGGCGCGTGATTTCGAATGATTGCCGAATACTGCGGCAGATCATGGCCTTAGGATCAGCCGCTGCGCCGGCAGTTGAACCCGGCACACGGTTTGTCGGCTTTCATGTTTCGTTAACCATGCGAATGGCGCAAAAGCAGGCTTGCCTTCGGGCAGAACTCCGGCAAAATTTGAATGCAGCGGGGAATCCTGCGGCGATTCCCGTGACTTAAGCGCTGCGCGTCAGGTTATCCCCAGAAGTCACAGGCACACACAACATCTCGTGTTTTGTGGTCGCACCACACACAACTGCTTGACGTTTTGGGCAGGTTGGGACTAATTTATCTGGATGCGTGGGGGGCGGTTTCGAGCCAAACCATCCGCAAGCGAGTTCCCGGAGAAGGTTCCGCGCGGATCACGCAGCTTGCCGAGGCAGGCCGTGGTGTTTCGCGGACTCTGGACCCGGCAGTACGGCCTGAAAAAGGACGGATCAACCGTTCTCGGGCTTTGGGGCGATCAACAGTTTGGGCTGACACCAGGAGCTGGGTGAAACCGGCGACGCAACGGCTTTGTCGTTGCGGCACATTTTTGAAGGACGACACATCATGCGCATCCAGCGCCGCTACACCACCTCCGGCCAGTCGCCATATGCTGCCATCGCGTTCCGCGCGGCGACAAGCGAGATCCGCAACCCGGATGGCTCGATCGTCTTCAAGCTCGAGGGCATCGAGGTGCCGGAGGCCTGGAGCCAGGTGGCGTCCGATGTTCTGGCGCAGAAGTATTTCCGCAAGGCCGGTGTGCCGGCGCGCATGAAGCGCGTGGAGGAGAATGATATGCCTTCTTTCCTCTGGCGCTCCGTGCCGGACGAAAAGGCGCTGGCCGAGCTGCCGGAGAATGAGCGCTACATTTCCGAGATGTCCTCCAAGCAGGTCTTTGACCGGCTGGCCGGCTGCTGGACCTATTGGGGCTGGAAAGGCGGCTATTTCACCAGCGAGGAAGACGCCTCTGCTTTCCATGATGAGCTGCGCTTCATGCTGGCACGCCAGATGGTGGCCCCGAATTCGCCGCAATGGTTCAACACCGGCCTGCATTGGGCCTATGGCGTCGATGGCCCCGGCCAGGGCCACTTCTATGTCGACTTCAAGACCGGCAAGCTGACGCGCTCCAAGTCCAGCTATGAGCATCCTCAGCCCCATGCCTGCTTCATTCAGGGCGTGGCCGATGACCTCGTCAACGAAGGCGGTATCATGGACCTCTGGGTGCGCGAGGCGCGCCTGTTCAAGTATGGCTCCGGCACCGGCTCCAACTTCTCGATGCTGCGCGGCGATGGCGAGAAGCTTGCCGGCGGCGGTCGTTCATCCGGCCTGATGTCCTTCCTCAAGATTGGTGACCGCGCCGCTGGCGCCATCAAGTCTGGCGGCACCACGCGTCGCGCAGCCAAGATGGTCGTGGTCGATGTCGATCACCCCGATATCGAGACCTATATCGACTGGAAGGTGCGCGAGGAGCAGAAGGTTGCCGCCCTCGTCACTGGCTCCAAGATTGTGCAAAAGCACATGAAGGCCGTGATGAAGGCCTGCGTGAATTGCGAAGGCGATGGCGACAGCTGCTTCGAGCCGGAGAAGAACCCGGTCCTCAAACGCGAAGTGAAATTCGCCCGCCGCGCCATGGTGCCGGATTCCTACATCAAGCGTGTCATCCAGTTCGCCAAGCAGGGCTACACCGACATCCAGTTCGACACTTATGACACCGACTGGGATTCAGAAGCCTATCTCACCGTTTCGGGTCAGAACTCGAACAACTCGGTCTCGCTGACCGATGATTTCCTGCGCGCTGTCGAGTCTGACAGCGACTGGAACCTGACGGCCCGCACCACCGGCAAGACGATGAAGACGCTGAAGGCGCGCGATCTCTGGGAAAAGATCGGCCATGCCGCCTGGGCCAGCGCTGATCCCGGCCTGCATTACAACACCACCATGAATGACTGGCACACCTGCCCGGCGTCCGGTCGCATCCGGGCCTCCAACCCGTGCTCGGAATACATGTTCCTCGATGACACGGCCTGCAATCTGGCTTCCGCCAACCTGTTGCAGCTCTACAGCCGCGAGACCGGCGCCTTCGATGTCGAGGCTTATGAGCATCTCTGCCGCCTCTGGACGCTGGTGCTCGAAATCTCGGTGACCATGGCGCAGTTCCCGTCCAAGGAAATCGCCGAGCTGTCCTTTGAATACCGCACATTGGGTCTGGGCTATGCCAATATCGGCGGCCTGTTGATGAGCATGGGTCTGGGCTATGATTCCGACGAGGGCCGCGCATTGTGCGGCGCGCTGACCGCCATCATGACCGGCGTGTCCTATGCGACCTCAGCCGAGATCGCTTCCGAGCTTGGCGCTTTCAATGGCTACAAGAAAAATGCCAGCCACATGCTGCGCGTCATCCGCAACCATGCCCGTGCAGCGCGCGGCGAGGCCACCGGCTATGAAGGGCTGAATGTCGCCCCGCTGCCGCTCGACCATGCCACGCTGCAAACGCTCGGCGCTTCCGGCCAGCGCCTTTCGGCTCATGCGAAAGCCGCCTGGGAGCAGGCGCTGACGCTTGGGCAAAAGCACGGCTACCGCAATGCGCAGGCCACCGTGATCGCGCCGACAGGCACGATTGGCCTGGTGATGGATTGTGACACCACCGGCATCGAGCCTGATTTCGCGCTGGTGAAGTTCAAGAAACTGGCCGGTGGCGGCTATTTCAAGATCATCAACAATGCCGTGCCGGACGCCCTGCGCGCGCTGGGCTATGGCGAGGCGCATATTGCCGAAATCGAGGCTTATGCACTGGGCCACGGCACTTTGGCGCAGGCGCCAGCCATCAACCATGGCTCGCTGCGGGCCAAGGGCTTCAGCCCTGAGAAGATCGAGGCGGTGGAGAAGGGCCTGAAATCGGCCTTCGACATCAAGTTCGTCTTCAACAAATGGTCGCTGGGTGAGGATTTCCTCACGGGCGCGCTGAAAGTCCCGGCCGAAAAGCTGAACGACATGAGCTTCGAGCTGCTGCCCTGGCTCGGCTTCTCCAAGGCCGACATCGAGGCGGCCAATGTCCATGTCTGTGGCGCGATGACGCTGGAAGGCGCCCCGCATCTCAAGCAGGAACATTACAACGTGTTCGACTGCGCCAACCCTTGCGGGCGCATCGGCAAGCGCTATCTTTCGGTGGAAAGCCATATCCGCATGATGGCGGCCGCCCAGCCGTTCATTTCAGGCGCGATCTCCAAGACCATCAACATGCCCAATGACGCGACCGTCGAGGATTGCAAGGACGCTTACATGCTCTCCTGGCGGCTGGCGCTGAAGGCCAATGCGCTCTATCGCGATGGCTCCAAGCTGTCGCAGCCGCTGAATTCCGCGCTCATCTCCGATGATGATGAGGATGCCGATGATGCGGTCGAGGCACTGACCAACCTGCCGAATGCCGCCAAGGCAGCGGCCCTCTCCGAGCGCATTGTCGAGCGCGTGGTGGAGCGCATCGAGAAGGTGCGCGAGCGCGAGAAGCTGAATGCGCGCCGCAAGGGCTATACCCAGAAGGCAGTCGTCGGCGGCCACAAGGTTTACTTGCGCACCGGCGAATACAATGATGGCCGCCTCGGCGAGATCTTCATCGACATGCACAAGGAGGGCGCCGCCTTCCGGGCGATGATGAACAACTTCGCCATCGCCGTCTCGCTTGGCCTGCAATATGGCGTGCCGCTGGAGGAATATGTCGATGCCTTCACCTTCACCCGCTTTGAACCGGCGGGCTATGTGCAGGGCAATGACACGATCAAGAACGCCACATCGATCCTTGATTACGTCTTCCGCGAACTGGCCGTGTCCTATCTGGGGCGCAACGACCTCGCCCATGTCGATCCGAGCGAAATCGGCTTTGACGTGATTGGCGGTGGCGAGAACCAGGGCAAGGCCGACACCTCCGTCACCTCCTCGCAGCAGGTCGTCTCGAAGGGCTTCGTGCGCGGCCGTGCCACCAACCTGGTCTCGGTGCCAGCGGGCGGCGCGCTGCCAACCACGGCAGGTGGCGGCACCAGCGGCCAGCTCTACGCCTTCGCTGGCGCCACGGCGCTGAAGGCCGAGCCGGAGACCGTGGGCGAGGCGGACATGGCCAAGCTCGGCTTTGCCGTGCCCGCTGCCACCGCCCGCCCGACATCGGACAAGCGCGCGGAAGCCCTGATGAAGGGCTATGTCGGGGATTCATGCGGCGAGTGTGGGAATTTCACGCTGGTGCGCAATGGGACGTGCTTGAAGTGTGACACGTGTGGTGGGACGACAGGGTGCTCGTGAGATGCAACAAGCTTAGCATTTGAATAAAATGCTGAGCTGCATTGCCAAATCCGATCTCTGCACGTTAGACAACCTTAGAGATACGTCCAGATCGCCTAAGGGTTGCGGCATGACTGATTTGCTTGAGAAAGCAGGAACAAGAGCGAACCACGCCGTGCAGATCGTTGCAGCTGGCGGTGTGGTTTTTGGCGCTGTCGGCGCCATTTGGGGAGCGGTTTCTGGGTTCTTTACTCTGCCGTCTGA
>JAYWHQ010000156.1:0-4647 GCA_043777655.1 Allobosea sp.
AGGTCTTCGACCCGGATGCCAACCTTCTCGACTGGTGTCACGAGAAAAAAGGCACCCTCTTCCTGCTTCAGCACGGAAGCAAAAAGCTTCACCAGCGCCGGTCGCCCGATGGGCGTGCCAAGATAGAACCAGGTGCCGTCGCTGGCGATTCGCATGTCGATGTCGCCGCAAAAGGCTGGGTTCCAGCGCTCGACGGGCGGCAGACCGCGCTGCGCCGCCGGGCCAAGCTGGGCCATCAGCTGCTCCATCGCGCCGACAATCGGCGGTGTTTTGCCTGAAATCTCAGCCATTGCCTGTGTTTTCAGCCCTCTGGCAGCAACATTGATGCCAATTGTCATGACAGCTCAAAGACAGCTCTGCCATCAACTCCACATAATCGTGATCGTCACTGGTGTGGGGCGCGTTGATATGCCCCCTTGAGCGGGTGCTCCAGCCCGTCCACAGTGCAGAGCTAAAGTCGAGCATCAAGGGAGAGCATGATGGCGTCATTCGCAAAAGGCCAGCCGGTCGCAGAGCCGATCACGCTCGACAAAGCTGTGCTTGATGCAGCCGAGGCCGCGCTCGACAGCATCAAGGCCGCACGCACCGAAATCGGCAAGGTCATCTTCGGGCAGCAGAAGGTGGTGGACCTTTCGCTGGTCACGGTGCTGGCCGGTGGCCACGGCCTGCTCGTTGGCGTGCCAGGCCTCGCCAAGACGCGACTGGTCGAGACGCTTGGCACCGTGCTGGGGCTGAATGCGCGGCGGGTGCAGTTCACGCCGGACCTGATGCCGTCGGATATTCTCGGCTCTGAGGTCATGGACGAGTCAGCCGAGGGCAAGCGCCATTTCCGTTTCATCAAGGGCCCGGTCTTCGCCCAGTTGCTGATGGCCGATGAGATCAACCGTGCCAGCCCGCGCACGCAATCCGCCCTGCTGCAGGCGATGCAGGAGCATCACGTGACTGTGGCGGGCGAGCGACACGACCTGCCCAGGCCTTTCCATGTGCTGGCCACGCAGAACCCCATCGAGCAGGAGGGCACATATCCCCTGCCCGAAGCGCAGCTTGACCGCTTCCTGCTCGAGATCGATGTCGATTACCCGGATCGCGATGCCGAGCGCCGCATTCTGGTGGAAACGACAGGCGTGCAGGAGCACACCGCAGTCGCTGCCATGACAGCCGAGAACCTGATGTCGATCCAACGCCTGGTGCGGCGCCTTCCGGTGGGCGAGCAGGTGGTCGAGGCCATTCTCGATCTCGTGCGCTCCGCCCGTCCCGGCGAAGGTGACAAGGCCGTCACCGCCAAGCTCGCCTGGGGGCCTGGCCCCCGCGCCAGCCAGGCGCTGACATTGGCCGCGCGCGCCCGCGCCCTCACCGAAGGCAGGCTCGCGCCCTCGGTGGATGACGTCATCGCGCTTGCCGTGCCGGTGCTGAAACACCGCATCGCGCTCAGCTTTGCGGCGCGAGCCGATGGCGAGACGACCGAAGCGCTGATTGCGCAGCTGGTCAAGAAACTCGGCTAAGGTCGAACGAATGGCGCAAGCGCGGGTTCTCGGGGCAGCACAACGCCAGCCGGCCTTGCCGGTGGTGCGCGATGCGCTCGACCTTGCCGCGCGCCTGCCGCGCCTTGTGCTGGAGGCACGCCGCGTTTCTGCCGCGCTGCACGGGCTGCATGGCCGCCGCCGTGCCGGCCCGGGCGAGACCTTCTGGCAATATCGCCCGCTTGTGGCGGGCGAATCCTCCTCCGGCATTGACTGGCGCCGTTCAGCCCGTGACGGCCACTTTTTCGTGCGTGAACGCGAATGGGAAGCCTCGCACGCCATCTGGCTCTGGATCGACCGCTCGGCCTCGATGGGTTTCCAGTCGCAGCTCGCGCAGGCCTCAAAAGTGGACCGCGCTCTCGTCTGCGGACTGGCCATGGCCGAAGCGCTGGTGGAGGCTGGCGAACGCGTCGGCCATATCGGCCTGATGCGGCCAACGGCCTCGCGGCAAATCGTGGAGCGTCTTGCCCAGGCCATCAGCGCGGATGCGGCTGGCACCACGGCTGACATGCCGCCCGCGCTGCCCTTGCCCAGGCTGGCAGAGGCGGTGATCGTGACCGACGGGCTGACGCCCGCAGCCGATTTTGCCGCGCGCATCGCGACGCTGGCCGCTGACGGCGCGCGCGGGCATCTGCTGCTGATTGCTGACCCGATTGAAGAGACCTTTCCCTTCAGCGGACAGGCCGAGCTGGCTGATCTCGAAGACGGGGTCACCCTGCGAGTCGGTGATGCCGACAGCTGGGGCGAGGCTTATCGGGCGCGCCTTGCCGAGCATCGCGAGGCCATCGCCAAGGCCTGCCACGCGGCGGGCTGGACGCTGACGCTCCACCGCACCGACCGGCCCGCCAGCGAGGCACTGCTGCGCCTCACCATGCTGATTGCCGCCGTGCGCGGCACGGCAGGAAGGTAGCCGCCAGCATGTTCAGCGCCCTGCCCCTCGGCTTCACAGCCCCGCTCGCGCTGATTGCGCTGGCGCTGCTGCCTGTGCTCTGGCTGATCCTGCGTGTCACGCCGCCAAGGCCACAACGCATCGATTTTCCGCCGCTGAAGATCATGCAGGACCTGCTGGCCAAGCGCGAGACACCGGCCCGCACGCCGTGGTGGCTGCTCGCCCTGCGCATGGTCGTGGCAGCATTGGCGATCCTTGCTGTGTCAGGCCCGATCTGGAACCCCAGCCGCGAGGCAACCAAGGTCACAGGGCCGCTGGTGCTGCTGGTCGACAATGGCTTTGGCTCCTCCCGCGATTGGGCGCAGCGCTTGGCGCTGGCCGAGAGTCGCATCCTTGCCGCAGGCCGCGAAGGGCGCGGCATCGCGCTGGCAGGTCTGGCCGAGGCCCCGGTTGAGCTGATCTTGTCTGAGCCGCAAGCGGCGCTGGACCGTCTGCGCGCCCTGCCTCTCCAACCCCATGCGCCAGACCGCCTGCCGCATCTTGACCGCGTCGAGGCCTTTCTGCGCACCACGACAGCTGCTGAAATCGTCTGGATCAGCGATGGCATCGCTGTTGCCGACGAGACCCCCATGCTGGCGCGGCTGACCGAGATCGCGCGGCCGCACCGGCTGGTGATCCACTCCGGCCAGCCCTCGCAACTGGCCTTGGCACAGCCCGAAAACCTCGCCAGCGCACTGAGCGTGCGCGTGTTGCGCGCCAGCCCAGCCACCTCCCAGGAGGGGCAGGTGCGCGCGCTCGACATCAAGGGCCTGCCATTGGGCGACGCGCCCTTCAGCTTCAGCGGCTCCGACTTGCAGACCACGGCGCGCCTGCGCCTGCCCATCGAAGTCCGCAATGCGGTCTCGCGCCTCGAGATCGCAGGCGAGCGCTCCGCCGGTGCGGTCGCGCTGGTTGATGACCGGGCCAAGCGGCGCCGTGTGGCCCTGATTTCCGGCGCGTCGGTCGATACCGCGCAGCCCCTCCTCTCACCGACCTACTATGTCGCACGCGCGCTGGCGCCCTTCGCTGAAATCCGTGAGGCGCGCGCAGGCTCGGCTGACCCGGTCGGTGAGTTGCTGGCGCAGAATCCCGGCGTACTGATCCTCGCCGATATTGGCGCGCTGGATCGCGACACCTCGGCGAAGGTCACTGCCTTTGTCGAGCGCGGTGGCGTGCTGTTGCGTTTCGCCGGGCCGAGGCTGGCCTCGGCAGCCGATGATCTGACACCGGTCAGGCTGCGCCGCGGCGGCCGCAGCCTTGGTGGCGCACTCTCCTGGGATGCGCCGAAGCGGCTGGCACCTTTCACGCGCGAAAGCCCGCTGAACGGTCTGTCCCAGCGCGAGGAGGTGCGCGTCATCCGCCAGATTCTGGCCGAGCCGGAGGCCGACCTCACCCGCAAGACCTGGGCAGCTCTCGAAGACGGCACCCCGGTCATTACCGGCGACAGGCGCGGCGATGGGTTGATCGTGATGGCCCATGTCACGGCCGACACGACATGGTCGAACCTGCCGCTGTCGGGGCTGTTCGTCGACATCCTGCGCCGTATTGTGGACCTGTCCGGCAATGCCTTGCCTGAAACCATCGGAGGCGAGGAAGCCCGCGTGGAAACCCTGTCTCCCACCCGCGTGCTCGATGGCAACGGCGCCTTCCGGTCACCACCGCCAACAGCGCAGCCCCTGCCCCGCACCTATGCCGGGCGCGCCACGCTCGCGCATCCGCCTGGCTTCTATGGGCCTGCCGCAGGCACGCTGGCGGTCAACACCCTGCTGCCAGACAGCCAGCTGACCGCGCTTGATCTGGCAAGCCTTGGTGCCACTATCCTGCCTGTCGACAAGCCGATTGCGCGCGATCTGCGGCCGATGCTGCTGGTTGCGGCGCTGCTGCTGCTGCTGGCCGACACGCTGGCGACGCTCTGGCTTGGCGGCCGGTTGCGGCGCGGCGCGCTGAAAGCGGCGACCGCGGTTCTGGCGTTCGGCCTGCTGGCAACAATGGTGGGCCGGGATGAGGCCAGCGCTCAGACGCCTGCCAACCCCGCACCCGCCAACCCCGCACCCGCCAACCCCGACACGCGCCCGCCCCTGACGCGCGAGATGGTCATTGCCGGCAACATGACGCGGTTGGCTTTTGTCATCACGGGGGACCGCGCGACCGATGAGGTCTCGAAAGCAGGCCTTGAAGGCCTCACCTATGTGATGGCCA
>JAYWHQ010000157.1:0-4646 GCA_043777655.1 Allobosea sp.
GGATTGGATGACCGACGAGATCCTGACGCAGCTCTGGAACGAGATCACGCGCACCGCCCGTCCCGGCGCGCGCGTCATCTTCCGCACGGCGGCAGAAGAATCGCTCCTGCCAGGCCGTATCCCTCAGGCGCTGCTGAACCGCTGGTCCTATGACGCGGCCCGCTGCCAGGCCTGGACGGCACGTGACCGCTCCTCGATCTATGGTGGCTTCCACCTTTACACGCTGAAAAGTGGGCCCGCAGCATGAGCATCATCGAGACCCAGTCCTCGCGGGCAATGGACCGCATCTACAAGCACCAGCGCCGCTTTTATGACCTGACCCGCAAATACTATCTGCTTGGCCGCGACGAGCTGCTGGATGCACTGCAGCCCGCGCCCGAACAGTCTGTGCTGGAGATTGGCTGCGGCACAGGCCGCAATCTGGTGGCCGCTGCGAAGCGATATCCGCAGGCCCAAATGCACGGTTTTGATGTGTCATCCGAAATGCTTGATACCGCTGGCCGCTCGGTTGTGCGGGCCGGCCTTGCCTCGCGCATCCGGCTGGGACAGGCCGATGCGACGCAGTTCAGTTCAAATACACTGTTTGGTCGGGACGGCTTTGACCGGGTCTTCATCTCCTACACGCTGTCGATGATTCCAGATTGGCCAGCGGTGCTGGAGCGCGCCATGGAAGCTCTTGCTCCCGGCGGCGAGCTCCACATCGTCGATTTCGGCCAACAAGCGGGCCTGCCCAGCGCATTCCGACGGATGCTCTATGCGTGGCTGACGCGCTTCAGCGTCTATCCCGATGCGCAGCTGGTGCCAACGCTGGCAGCACTCGCCGCGCGACAAGGATTGTCCCTCGAGGTCCGTCATCCGTGGCGCGGTTACGCCGTGTCAGCTGTGCTGCGGCGCCCCTGATCACATCTGCGTTGACATGCGAATTCCTCGCGGTGGGCTGCGCTGCCGTGCCTTCCCATCGGGTAAGCTCACCGCTTAGTGTGACAGCCCAACAGAACAGCGGCCAGGCCGCGCCAACACCGAGGATACAATCATGTCCGCTCGTTACACGCTTCACGGCATCTGGCTTTCAGGCCCTGCCTACAAGGTCGGCCTCATGCTGGCGCTCGCCGGCGAGAAGTTTGACTACGAGCACGTCAACCTGCGGGCAGGCGAGCACAAGCAGCCGGGCTTTGTTGCCAAGCAGCGTTATGGCCAGGTGCCTTTGCTTGTCGACACCTCGAACGGGCAGAATCTCACGCAGTCGGCGTGCATTCTCGAATACCTCGCTGACCAGACAGGCAAGTTCGGTGGTGCAACCGCCCATGAACGCCAGCAGTGCCGCGAATGGATGTTCTGGGATTTTGACCGGCTGGCCACGCCGATCTACCGCATGCGCGGTCAGCGTCTGGGGCTGCGCTCGATTCATCAGGCCACCGCGGAAATGTATGTCACCGAGGGCAATGTGGCGCTCAAGGTGCTGGATGACCATCTGGCCGGCCGCAACTGGCTGGTGGGCGACGGCCTCACCATCGCCGACATCGATATCTGGGGTGTCGTTGCCTATGCGGCGGCAGGCGGGTTCAACTTGGCGCAATATGCCAACCTCTCGGCCTGGATTGCCCGCTTGCAGGCACAGCCTGGCTATGCGTCAGCCGAAGTCCTGCTGCCAAAAACGTCGAAGGCGGCCGCGTGAGTCTGACAATCCGCGAGGCGCGCAAGGCGGATGTCGTGGTGATTGCCGCGCTCATCCGCATGGGGGCCTCGCACAACCCGGCCTCGCGCGAGGAAGCCATGCGCGAGGCGGCCCATCCGGATTATCTCAAGGGTTTTGACGCCGTGAGCGCCAGCGCCGACACCTGGCTCTATGTGGCAGAAGAGGCAGGCCGCGTCGTCGGCACGTTCCAGCTCACGCTGCTTCCCGGCATTGCCGAGCGCGGCCGCATTCGCTCCAAGCTTGAGAGCGTGCATGTCGATGCCGCGTTTCGCGGCCGAGGCATTGGCAAGGTGATGGTCGCGCATGCGCTCGAACAGGCGACGGCCAAAGGCGCCGGCATCATGGAGCTGACCTCCAACAAGATCAGGGTGGACGCGCATCGTTTCTATCGCGAGCTTGGCTTCGAGCAGGGGCATGAGGGCTTCAAGAAGGTGCTGTGAGGCGCGGTTGAAGCTTGGCCGCCCCATCATTCCGGCATGGCCAACCTGTGCCAGCCGCTGCGCCAGAGCCCTTTCAGGACGCTGCTTGCACGCCTATGTCTGATCCAGTGCCAACGCTGACAAGGATGCCAAAATGGCTGCGCCTGCAAGTTCCGAGATCGATCTCTACTACTGGCCGACGCCCAATGGCTGGAAGATTTCCATCATGCTGGAAGAGTGCGGGCTGGCCTACAATGTCATCCCGGTCAACATCTCTGGCGGCGACCAGTTCAAGCCGGAGTTCCTGGCGATCTCGCCCAACAACAAGATGCCAGCCATCGTTGATCCCGATGGTCCAGGCAGCAAGCCGATCTCGGTGTTCGAGTCTGGCGCGATCCTGCAATATCTCGGTCGCAAGACGGGTAAATTCTATCCGAAATCGCCGCGCGTGCGGGCGAATGTCGAGCAATGGCTGATGTGGCAGATGGGCGGTTTCGGCCCGATGCTGGGGCAGAACCACCATTTCAACCACTATGCACCCGAAGACATCCCCTATGCCAAGAACCGCTACATCAACGAGACCAAGCGGCTTTACGGCGTGCTGGACAAGCAGCTGGCGACCCATCGCTATGTGGCGGGTGCCTATTCCATCGCCGATATGGCCATTGTTGGCTGGGCCAAGCTCTGGGAACGCCAGGGCATGAAGATCGAGGAATTTCCGAACGTGAAGCGCTGGCTGGATGAGGTGATGGCCCGTCCAGCGGTGATCCGCGGGCTGGCCGTCAATTCAGCCGATCGCGGCACGCACGATCCCAAAGACCCGAAGGTTCAGGCGCTGCTGTTCGGCAACAAGCCGAAATAGCGCTCAAAGCCGCTCGAATTTTTGGGCCATGAAGCGGCAGAGCAGCCCTGCCCCGCCACAGAAACCAGCGCCGACCAGCACACGCAGCGGGTCGGCGTTGGGCTCGGCCCTGAGCCATTGCGCGGCGATCAGCACCAGCAGCAGCGCCCCTGTCAGCCACAGCATCCATTTCAGCACGGTAAGGCAGGCAACCGCTACGGCGCGCGCGACGATCATGCGCTGAACATTCCGCTGCGACTGACCATGTTCACGCCCACCACTTGGCTGGCACAGGGAAGCGCCCTGCGGCCTGCTCGATCACTTCACCCAGCGCAAACAGCGTTTCCTCGTCAAACGGCTTGCCGATGAGCTGGAGGCCTAGCGGCAGTCCCTGCCCGTCCAGCCCGGCGGGAACGGCAATACCCGGCAGGCCGGCCATGTTGACCGTCACCGTGAAGATGTCGTTCAGATACATCTCGACAGGATCGCCCGAGCCCTTTTCGCCGATGCCGAAGGCGGCAGTCGGCGTGGCAGGTGTCAGAACAGCGTCAACACCGGAAGCAAAGGCCAGATCGAAATCGCGCTTGATGAGCGTGCGGACTTTTTGTGCGCGCAGGTAATAGGCGTCGTAATAGCCAGCCGAGAGCACATAGGTGCCGATCATGATGCGGCGCTTCACCTCGCGGCCAAAACCTTCGGCGCGGGTGTTCTCATACATCTCGACAATGTCCTTGCCCGGCACGCGCAGGCCATAGCGGACGCCATCATAACGGGCGAGGTTGCTGGAGGCTTCAGCGGGGGCCACGATGTAATAGGCTGGCAGCGCATATTTCGTGTGCGGCAGCGAGATGTCGACAATCGTCGCGCCAGCCGCCTTCAGCCAGGCAATGCCCTGCTGCCAGAGCGCCTCGATCTCCGGCGACATGCCATCGACGCGGTATTCCTTCGGGATGCCGATTTTCATGCCCTTGATCGAACGGCCGACAGCCTTCTCGTAATCCGGCACGGGAAGATCGGCGCAAGTCGTGTCCTTGGGGTCATGCCCGGCCATCGAGCCCAGCATGATGGCGCAATCGCGCACGCTCTTGCCGATGGGCCCGGCCTGGTCGAGCGAAGAGGCGAAGGCGACAATGCCCCAGCGCGAACAGCGGCCATAGGTCGGCTTGATGCCAACCGTGCCGGTGAAGGCGGCAGGCTGGCGGATGGAGCCGCCGGTATCGGTGGCTGTGGCCGCGAGGCAAAGATCCGCCGCAACAGCCGAGGCCGAGCCGCCGGAGGAGCCGCCGGGCACCAGCGGCGTTTGTGAGCCCTGACGCCGCCAGGGGTTCACAACATTGCCGAAAGCGCTGGTCTCGTTCGACGAGCCCATGGCGAACTCATCATTGTTGAGCTTGCCCAGCATCACCGCGCCATCGCGCCAGAGCTGGCTGGACACGGTCGATTCGTAAGGCGGCACGAAATTGCCGAGGATTTTCGAGCAGGCCGTGGTGCGCACGCCCTTGGTCGCGAAAAGGTCCTTGATGCCCAGCGGTAGGCCTTCGAGCGGCCCGGCCTCGCCCTTGGCAATCCGCACATCAGAAGCCGCCGCCATGGCCAACGCCTGCTCCGGCGTCTCCAGCACGTAGGCATTGAGCGCACGCGCCTTCTCGACAGCTGCAACATGAGCCGCAGTCAGCTCGGTGGCCGAAAA
>JAYWHQ010000158.1:0-4634 GCA_043777655.1 Allobosea sp.
ATCACGCTGAAGCTGCATGGCATTCCAGAGGCCATTTCAGCCGGTGTCTGCCCCTTCCCGTCAGTGAAGGCGGCGTGCGATGCGACGATCCTCACCATCCAGTCCGGCATCCCCGTGGCGCGCATCGAGCTGCTTGATCCTGTGCAGGTGCGCGCCTGCAACATCTATTCGAAACTCACCCTGCCGGAAGTGCCGATGCTTTTTGTCGAATTTCACGGCACGGATGCAGGCGTGCAGGAACAGGCCGAGCGGTTCGGCGAAATCGCGGCGGATCTGGGCGGCGGCCCTTTTGACTGGGCGACAAAGGCCGAGGATCGCTCGAAACTCTGGCAGGCGCGCCATGATGCCTATTGGGCCGCCATGGTGCTGCGCCCCGGTGCCAAGGGCATCTCCACCGATGTCTGCGTGCCCCTGTCGCGCCTTGCCGAATGCGTCGAGGAAACGCAGGCCGATCTCGCCGCCACGGGCCTCATCGGCCCGATTGTCGGTCATGTTGGCGATGGCAATTTCCACGTGCTGCCGCTGATCGACATGGCTGATCCGAAAGAAATCGAGACCGGCAAGGCCTTTGTCGAACGGCTTGTGGCCCGCGCACTCGCCATGGAAGGCACCTGCACAGGCGAGCACGGCGTCGGTCAGGGCAAGATGAAGTACCTGGAGCGCGAGCATGGTCCGGAGGCGCTCGACATGATGCGCATGCTCAAGCGCGCCATCGATCCGCAGAACATCATGAACCCCGGCAAGATCGTCGCGCTCTGATCTCGGCGCGATCAAGCCGAATTGTCGTGATTTTGCCGTCTGTCTCGGCGATGATGGGTCCCTGTTGAACTGAACCGGGACATCATCGCCCTTGCGCGACACGCTTACCTATCTGGCTGGCCTGCTGCTGCTGGTGCTGATCGCGGCCGTGGCCGTGCCACCTTTTGTCGACTGGCAGGTCGCGCGCGGCCAGATTGCGGCCCGTCTGAGCGCCGCACTGGGCACGGATTTGCGCATTGGCGGCGCGGTTGGCGTCCAGCTTCTGCCGGCGCCGCGTGTGGTTCTGGCTGATGTGCAGATCGGCACGTCGGCCAGCATTGGCGGCGCCGCAGCATCTTCGCTCACCGTCCGCCAACTCACTCTGGAGCTTGGTCTCACGGCGCTGCTGAAAGGCGAGTTGCGCGTCAGTGACCTCACGCTCGATTCAGCCAGTCTCGAAGTCGTGGCTGAGCCCTCGGGACGCATCCGGCTGTTCGCGCTCAATGCCCCGGCCTTGCAACGCAATGCATCCATCGCCCGGCTGACTGTGCTGCGCAGCACGGCCACCTGGCGCCAGGCCGATGGCACGATCCTGCTGCAGGCGCCGTTGGCCTTGCAGGCTTCAGCCGACAGGCTCGATGGCCCCTGGCGCGCAGAAGGGGAGGTGGGCGCATATGCACTGCGGCTGACCACGGGCACGCTGGAGGACGATGGCAACCTGCGCGCCAAGCTCAGGCTGGCCGGGCAGCCGGGAACATTCAATTTCGACGGAGCATTCCGGCCAGGCTTGAGCGGGCAGGAATTGGACATTGGCGCGAGCGGCGCGATCACAGCCGTTCTGCCATTGTCGCATGCAACGGAAGAAGTGGCACCGGCCACTTTGAACCTGTCGGCCCAGCTGGCATTGGCCAATGGCAAGGCCACTCTCAATCCGTTGACAGTCGAGATCAGCGACACCGCCGCACGCCTTGAGGGGGAAGGTGCAATCGATCTGCCAGCTGGCGCGGGCAGGCTCGACCTGAAGGCCCGCCGGATCGATCTTGATGCGCTACGGCAGCGCATGGGCACACATGTCAGCCTGCCTGAAACCATCAATGCGCTGCGCTTTCCGCTCGCTCTGAAAATTGCCGTGGAGCAGGTCTCGCTGCGCGGTGAGGAACTGACGGATCTTGCGGCGGAAGGAGAGCTCAGGAGCGGTGCGCTCGACAGGGCCAATGCCAGTGCGCGCTTTGCGGGCGCCGGGCTGTCCGCCGCCGGTCGCATCACTGCATCTGGCGCCGATGGGGAACTCTCGCTGAAAGTGCCTGAGGCCCGGCGGCTGGCCTTTGCCCTGGCGCGGGCTGGCTTGCCGCCCGATCTGGCCGACGCGCTTGATGCCTTGGGTCCATTCGAAGCGGCTGTTTCGGGCGGCCATGCAGCTGGCATGTCTGACGTGCGCAGCATCTCTCTTCGCGCCGCATCGGGCGCGCTGGCTGGCAGTGGCAAGTTGACTCCAGAAGAGGCCAGCTTCACCGGCAAAGTCTCAGGCCTCAGGCTGGACGCGCTGCCCTCGCTGCAGCCTCTGCTGGAGCCGCTGAGCGCGCGCAAGCTGACGCTTGATCTCGCCTTCGACAATCTCCGCCATGCCAGTCATCCCCCTGGACACGGGCAGGTGATGCTCGAGAAGGACGGTGCCCGCATCACCTTGTCGAAGTTGTCTGTGGAAGGCTTTGGCGGCCTGTCACTCACCGGAACCGGGGCACTGGGCAATGGCGCGCGGCGCATCAGTGGCGTGATCGCCGCGCCGCGTGCCGAGAGCCTGGCAGCGCTTGCCGCGCCTCTGCTCGGCGATGCCCAGCGGCTCATTCTCCAGCGCGCGGCGCCCGGCCTCTCGCCGGTGCTGCTGCGTTATGCGGCAACGACACCTGACAATGGCGCGACCGACCTCAGCATCGACGGCACGCTGGCCGGTGGCGCGACCGTGGGGCGCTGGCAGTTTGGCCAGGCCGTCGCCTCAGGCGGGGCGCGCGCTGATCTGTCCGGCAACCTGCGGCTGGAACTGAAGGACAGCGCCTGGCCGCTGATGGCCATGGGGCTGCCACGCCCGGCCAGGAGCCTGCCTGGCCACTTGCACATGCAGATCGAAGCCGGGGTGACGGGTGGCTCGCTGTCAGCTCCCGGTCTGATGGTCGCGCTGCAAGGCGCGAATCAGTCAGACGCCTCACTTTCTGTGCTGGCCGAGCAGCCGCAGTTGGTGGTTGCTGAGGGGCTGGCGAGAACCTTGCCGCAGGGGCCCTTCGAGCTCAGCAGCAAGATCAGGCTTGATGAATCCGGGCTTCGTTTCGAAGCGCTGACGGCGCGCTCCGGCGGGCGCACCGCCAGTGGCGATCTGTCTCTCGCGCGCGACGGCCAATGGTCGGGCCGCCTGAGACTGCCGCAGCTCGATCTGGCCGTGCTGGCTGGCCAGACGCTGGGCTGGCCAGCCGCGACCAGCCGCAACGAAATCTGGCCGACAGCGCGCTTTGCAACCGTGCCGCCTCTGCCAATGGGACAGGTCACGCTGGACCTCGAGGCGCTGGCTGCAGGTCCTCAGATCAGGACAGGGCCTGCCAGCCTGACATTGGCCAATTCAATCGAGGGGCTGAAGCTCGGCGACATCCGCACCAGCTTCGGCGGTGGCACGGTGACCGGCGCGCTTGCCGCTGCGCGCGATGGCGGGCTTGGCAGCCTCAGTGGCCAGATCGTGATCGAAGGCCTTTCGGCGCCCGCAGTGCTTGGCAAATCCGTGGAAGGGCGGCTCTCGACGACGCTGAACTTCGGCGGCTCAGGCGAGACACCGGTGCGGCTGATTGCGGCGCTTGGCGGGCATGGCGAGTTGCGTCTGTCCCAGGCCACGATTTCGGCGCTCGATCCGCAGGCGCTGGCAAGGCTCATCGCGGCAACGGGTGAGGATGCTGCCGAAAGCGAGATCAGGCGGTTGGCCGGCCGGATCGAGGCGGAACTGGCAAAGGCGGCGTGGCCTGTTGGCGATGCCACTGCGCCTGTGACGCTTTCAGGCGGCGTGCTCAGGCTGGCCTTGCCAAACCAGCGCCGCGAAACGGCTCGCGCCGATTTCAGCGCCATGCTCGATCTGCGCCAGATGACAGGCGACCTGCGCGCCAATCTGGCAAGCCTGGCCCCTCTGCCCAAGGGCTGGACACCGCCTGGCCCGCAAACCAGCGTGACCTGGCGTGGACCGCTTTCAGGCGTGCCCGGTGGTCTGCGCCGCGAGATCGATGCCGGTCCGGTCTCGAATGCCGTGGCAGCGCGCGCACTCGCTCGCGAGGTCGAGCGCATCGCCGCTTTCGAGGCGGATCTGCGCGAGCGCTCCTTCTTTGCCCGCCGCCTGCGTCTGGAACGCGAAACCGCCGAACGCGAGAAGCGCGAAGCCGAAGCCCGGGCTCTGGAAGCGAAAGCCTTGGAAATAAAGTTGCGCGAGGAGGCCGAGAAGGCCGCCAGCGCAGCAGCGCTCACCGGTCCACCACCTGCCAGCGATCTGCGTGCGCCAAACCTGCCGCCGCCGCTCGACATTCGCCCGATTCCGGAAGCCCTGTCGCGCCAGCCCCGCGTGAATTGAGGGGTGGGGCGAGTATGTCGCTTGTCGATCCGTTGGGTCGGGCAACGACCACTTGGCTGACAAAACGAACGTTACCGCCCCCAAAAAGGCTCCAAACAGCAAAAACCGGCCTTTGGGGCCGGTTTTTGGTCGTCTGCGCTTGGCAGTGAACAGACATTTGGTGCCCAGAAGAGGACTCGAACCTCCACGCCCTTGCGAGCGCCAGCACCTGAAGCTGGTGCGTCTACCAATTCCGCCACCTGGGCACTTTAGGTCGTCTTGGGTAGGCGGCGGCGCTTAGGGGGGCGCGGCGCGGCTTGTC
>JAYWHQ010000159.1:0-4627 GCA_043777655.1 Allobosea sp.
GCAGCGCCAGCGACCCTGACAGCACAGCCGCCACAGCCTTGCCCAGCGTGAGCACGACGCTCGCCAGCACCGACACAAGCGCGGCACGCTGCTTCAGCCGCGAAACCGCTGCGCGGTCGACCGGTGCCTCTGGTGTGGGTTGCGTCTGGCTCATGGCCTGAATTCTTGTGCTGCCCTTGGAATTGCCTGTCACAGGCCCGATCTAGAGGGCGCGGTCAAGCCAACAGGAGCATGGGTCTCATGGAATATCTGCACACGATGGTGCGCGTCGCCAATCTCGAGGCCGCGCTGGATTTCTATTGCAACAAGCTGGGGCTGATCGAAACCCGCCGCATCGAGAACGAGAAGGGCCGCTTCACTCTGGTTTTTCTGGCCGCAGCCCATGATGAAGCCCGCGCCCGCGAGACCAAGGCGCCGCTGCTTGAGCTGACCTACAACTGGGATGAGCATGACTATGCCGGCGGCCGCAATTTCGGCCATCTCGCCTTCCGCGTCGATGACATCTACGCCACCTGCGCCGATCTGATGGCCAAGGGCGTCACCATCAACCGTCCGCCGCGCGATGGCTACATGGCCTTCATCCGCTCGCCAGACCTGATCTCGATCGAGTTGCTGCAGAAGGGCGATGCAAAGGCGCCCGCCGAGCCCTGGGCCAGCATGGCGAACACCGGGAGCTGGTGAGGAGCGTTTGGGGGCTGCTACGCCTGCCGTGGCGCGCGCAGCATCAAGAACAGGCCAAAAGCCGTGGCTGAAATTGCCGCACAGACCCAGAGGGCCGCGTCCATGCCCAGATGTGTCATGGCTGAGGCAAACAGGAACGGGCTTGCCGCATTGGCCAGAAAGCGCCAACCCGTGATGCGGCCAAGAAGCGTTGCGTAGCCTGTCGCTCCGAAAAGCTGGAGCGGCACCGTGGCGCGCGCAATCGTTGTCAGACCTTGGGCGATGCCATAGAGCGCCGCGAAAATGATGGCGGTGGCCAGTGAACCCGGCGTGGCGAGCAGCAGGGCAACCGCGCCCGTCAATGCCAGCAGTGCAACCCGCCCGGTCATCAGCGGATCAAAGCGATGGCCGCCAATCACTTCGATCAGCCGTGCGAGGACCTGCGCGGGGCCCATCACCATGGCGATCAGCGCCGCTGTCTCGGCTGTAAAGCCTTCGTTCTCGATGATCCGCAGCATGTGGACAGGGAAAGCCGAAGTCACGATGCCTGCGATCACAACCGACAGCGTGAAGATCACGAGGGCCCGGCGCCGTTCGGTTCCCGCCAATGTGGGTGGCTCGACAGTCCCGGAAGGGGACGCGCCTGCTGGCTCTGGCCCCGGCGTGGCGCGGCGCAACACCGCATGATGAAGGGGTGCGCAGACCAGCAGATGAACAATCGCGAAAACAACGAGTGTCCAACGCCAATCGAGCGCTCCCAGCATCCACTGGGTCAGCGGCCAGAAAATTGTCGATGCGAAGCCTGCGATCAGCGTGATGAGGGTGATGCCGCGCCGCGCTTCATGACGATAAATCTGCGTCAGGCCGGCAAAGGCCGCCTCGTAGAGAACGAGGCACGAGGCTGCCTCCGCCAGAATGACGGCGGCTGAAAACGCCCAGATGTTGGGGGACAATGCGCAGATGACCAGCGCCGCTGCCGCGCCGACTGACCCCGATGTCATGATCCGTCGTGCACCGCGCCTGTCCAGTTCGCGCCCGACGACCGGTGCAACAAGGCCACCCAGCAACAATCCGATGGTGAAAGCGCCGAAGAACCAGTCAATGCCAACGCCGAACTCGCGGCTGATGGCCGGGGCAAGCACACCATAGGCGTAATACAGGGTTCCATAGCCAAGGGTCTGTGTCAGCCCCAGCGCGAGAATGGTGCGATCATTCAGTCCACTGAAAATGGTTAAAATCGAGATTTTTTGCGATTGTGACATCATCAAACCTATGGATTTTTTTGCTAGAGTCTCGGCATGTCATCTCCGTGACAGTTGCTGTGCGCGTGCTACACACGTCGAAACAGCCACCACACAGGGCAGTCAAAAAAACGCGATGACATATCCATCCATGCCCCACACCATCCTCGGCCATCTCGAAGACGGCACACCCATCCATCAGGTCACCCTGCGCACTGCTGCAGGCGCAACCGCCACCATCATGGAATGGGGCGCGGTCGTGCGCGACATGCAGGTGCCGATCAATGGCAAGCTGCAGCGCGTGGTGCTGGGCTTCCCCGATCTCGACAGTTACCTGAAGCATTCGCCGCATTTCGGCGCGATTGCCGGACGCTTTGCCAACCGTATTGCGCAGGGGCGCTTTGTGCTCGATGGCACAGCTCACCAGCTGCCGCTCAACCAGGAGGGCAAGCACTCGCTGCATGGCGGCGGCAACGGCTTCGGCAAACGGCCCTGGACGATCCTCCAACATGATGCGGCCAGCGTGACGCTGGCACTTGTCTCGCCCGATGGCGACCATGGCTATCCCGGCGCGCTGACGGTGACCTGCCGCTACACGCTGGCCGAGCCTGCCACATTGAAGGTGGAGCTGACAGCAACGACCGATGCCGCCACCATCGTCAACCTGTGCCAGCACTCCTATTTCAACCTCGATGGCTCGGCCGATATTCTCGATCACACACTGGAAGTGCGTGCCAACCTGACGACGCCGGTGGATGGCGATCTCATCCCCGATGGTTCGCTGGCCCATGTCGGCGGCACGCCGTTCGATTTCCGCCGGGCGCGGCCCATCCGGCTGGCCAATGCTGACGGCACGCGCCACTGGTATGACCACAACTATGTGCTGCGACGCGACCGGGTGGAACCTGCCATCAATGGGCTGGAACTGGCGCGCGCGGCCACTCTTTCGTCCCCCCACAACGGCCTTTCTCTGCAAGTCTGGACGACCGAGCCCGCGCTTCAGGTCTATGACGGTTTCAAGGTCAACACGCCGGTGCCGGGCCTGACAGGCGCGCCCTATGGCCCATCCGCCGGCATCTGCCTCGAGCCCCAGCACGTGCCGGATTCGCCCAACCTGCCGCATTTCCCATCGACGGTGCTGAGGCCGGGTGAGGTGTATCGTCAGGTGACGGAGTATCGGTTTGGGTGAGCCACCTGACCCATCCCACCCTTCGCCCTCGCACCAAATCTTCCCCATGATCGGCCTCGGACGATCTGAGGATGATCCCGGTGGCATCGCTGCCACCGGGCATTACTTCATCAGATCGTCACCTGTGTGCCAACTTCCACTGCCCTGTTCGGCGGGATGCGGAAATAGGCTGCAGCATCCATCGAGCGGTGTGAAAGCCAGACAAACAGATTGTCTTGCCAATGCGGCATTGCGGATCGTTTTCCGACGATCAGCTTCCGGCGCGAGAGGAAGAACGATGTCGACATGATATCGTGCTTCAGCCCCAGCTTCTTGCAGGCATAAAGCGCCTTGGGAACATCCGGCTGCTCGCTGAAGCCATAGTGCAACGTCACTTTCCAGAAGTTCTCGGAGATCTGCACGACCTCAAGTCGTCTCTCGTCGCTGATGCGCGGCTCAGCCTCGGTCAGGACGCTGAGCACGATGTTGTTCTCATGCAGCACCTTGTTGTGCTTAAGGTTGTGCAGCAAGGCGGTCGGCACTTTTTCTGAATTGGCTGTCAAAAAGACAGCAGTGCCCTTGACGAAGGTTGGTGGCTTGGCCGTGAGCATGGCAGTCAGTTCGCTGAGATCCAGCTCTGTCCTTGCCGTCCTCCGCGACAACAGTTTTGCGCCACGCTGCCATGTCCACATCGCGATGCACAAAGCCGCGCCACAGACGAGCGGAACATAGCCTCCATCTGCGACCTTGAGCAGGTTTGCACTCATGAAAATCAGCTCAATGGCCAAAAATGGTAACATGATGGCCAGTGCCACAGGCAGCGGCCAGTTCCAGACCTTCCAGATGACGATGATCGCCATTATCGCAGTCGCCACCATGGTGCCGGTCACGGCAATGCCATAGGCGGCAGCCAAGGCGCTGGAGCTTTTGAAAATAACCACCAGCAGAAGCACGGCAATCAGCAGGAGCCAGTTGACGGCTGGCAGATAGATCTGCCCGGAATGAGCCTCTGACGTATGCTGGACGTCGAGACGCGGCAAAAGACCCAGCTGAATTGCCTGCCGGGTAAGCGAGAACGCGCCCGTAATGACGGCCTGGCTGGCAATGATGGTTGCAGCTGTTGCAAGCAGCACCATCGGCAGCAAGGCCCATTCCGGCGCCAGTTTGAAGAACGGATCAGAGATGGCCGTCGGCTGCGCCAGAACGAGCGCGCCTTGCCCAAGATAGTTCATCAGCAGGCAGGGAAAGACGAGCGCCAGCCAGGCAACCTGGATGGGCTTCCGTCCAAAATGCCCAAGGTCGGCATAAAGCGCTTCGGCGCCGGTCACTGTCAGGAAGACAGCGCCCAGCGCCAGCATCGCAGCCCAGCCATTGTTCAGCATGAAGTTGATGCCATATCGCGGATCAAAAGCTGCGAGCACGGCAGGATTATCCAGAACATGCGGCATTCCCGTCGCTGCGATGGCAAGAAACCATATCAGCGTGATCGGGCCGAAAAATGCCGCGACCTTGCCCGTTCCATAGCGTTGGACAGCAAAGAGCCCGATGATGATTGCGA
>JAYWHQ010000160.1:0-4597 GCA_043777655.1 Allobosea sp.
GCTGGGGAACGACGCCGAGCTTCTGAAGAACCTGGCCAGCAAAGCCACCAATGCGCATCTTCACGCCCTGGAGGTCGGCCACGGTCTTGATTTCCTTGCGGAACCAGCCACCCATCTGCGTGCCGGTGTTGCCGCCGGGAAGGGCGAAGATGTTGTACTTCTTGTAGAAGTCATTCATCACGTCCATGCCGCCGCCATGATACATCCAGGCGTTCTGCTGACGGGAGTTCAGGCCGAAGGGCACGGCTGTGCCAAAGGCAAAGGTCGGGTCCTTGCCCACATAGTAATACGAGGCCGTGTGGCAGCATTCGACGGTGCCGTTCGTGATGGCATCGGCGGCCTGCAGGCCCGGAACGATTTCGCCAGCCGCGAAGACCTGAACCTGAAACTTGTTGTCAGTGGCTTCGGCAATCGACTTGGCCAGAACGTCCGACGCGCCATAAATGGTGTCGAGCGACTTGGGGAACGACGAGGTCAAACGCCACTTCACTTCCGGCGCAGACTGGGCGATTGCGGGGGCCGCAATCGTGGTTGCCGCAGCGCCTGCGCCCGCAACCTTCAAAAACTGACGACGCTTCATAAAAGAACTCCTCCCTCAGGAAAAACCGCTCGCCGGATTGTTCCGGTCGCGCAGTAGCCTGCTACCAAGACAATTCACGCGTCGGATGCAAGCGAAAAAAGCATGGCAGCCATTCGTTTTCGGAAAATCGTGAATCCGCACGGGCAAGAAAAGTTTCTTTTGAAACCAGTTACTTGGCTGGAAAAAACGGATGCATCTGCAACCATTGCCGTGCTTGCCTGCAGGGCGCCTGTGACGGCGACAGGGAACCCTGTCGACAAGGGTTCAATCATTGCAGATGCTTGCCGCTCGCATGGGCGCAATGGCTTCATGAAATGTCGGGAGAATCAGCATGGACATGGATCGACTTGCGCGGCTGCGCGCCCGTTACGAAACCGCACAGGGCGGCGACATTCATGACCCGGCTTTTGCCCGCGTTGCCGCCGGGCAGTTCAAGGGCGACAAGCGCAAATGGCCTTTTGCCGATGTCGCGACCTTTCTGAGTGCGCCCTATCGGCCTGAAGCCCTGAGCCTGCACGATCTTGGCGGGCTGGATGTCGCGCTTATTGGCGTGCCGATGGATCTGGGTGTCACAAACCGCACAGGCGCCCGGTTGGGCCCGCGTGCCGTGCGCGCCATCGAACGCATGGGGCCGATGGACCATGCGATGGGCACCGCCCCCATGATTGACCTGAAGGTGGCCGATATTGGCGATGTGCCCTTCCGCTCGCGCTACAGCCTGGAAAGCTGCCACGAGGACATCGAGGCCTGCTTCCGCCAGATTGTGGCGGCGGGCGTCTCGCCGCTGGCCGTGGGCGGCGACCATTCGATCACCTCCTCCATCCTGAAAGCGGTCGGCGAGAAGCGCCCTGTCGGCATGGTGCATCTGGATGCGCATTGCGACACATCCGGCCCCTATGAGGGCTCGAAGTTCCACCATGGCGGCCCCTTCCGCAAAGCCGTGCTCGATGGCGTGCTGGACCCTGAACGCACGATCCAGATCGGCATTCGCGGGGGCGCGGAGTATCTCTGGGAGTTCTCATACGAGTCCGGCATGACCGTGATCCATGCCGACGAGGTGGACCGCATGGGGCTCGATGCCGTCATTGCCAAGGCGCTTGCGGTCATCGGCGACGGGCCGACCTATGTCAGCTTCGATGTGGACTCGCTGGACCCGGCCTTTGCGCCCGGCACCGGCACACCGGAAGTCGGCGGGCTGACACCACGCGAAGCGCTCGCCATCCTGCGCGCGCTCAAGGGCCGCAACATCATCGCAGGCGATGTGGTGGAGGTCGCGCCGCAATATGACGGAACCAGCAACACCGCCCATTGCGGCGCGCAGATGCTGTTCACGATTCTGAGTTTGGTCGCGGAGGCGAGGGCTGCGGGTGGGGGAAGGGTTTGAGGGGGAAGTACCCGCATCCGGAACCGGAAGCGACCCGTGCCGGAACGCTCAGGGCTTTACGTTGCCGATGACCTTTGCCTGCCCGTCTGAGATCCGGACCACGATACCCTCGCCCGAGGCCGGGAAGATGCCGGTGAGTGACGTGATGTTGACCTGATGCGTGATGACCACGAGCGCGCCTTCGGGCCCCTTGCCCGAAAGGAGCGCCAGCGCCGCCCTTGTCTGATCGGGACCCTTGCCGCGATCATCGAAGAAGGAATTGAAAACAGGCTCCTCGGTCACCCTTGTGCCAAAAGCGAGGCGTCCTGTTTCTAACGTGCGACACCATTGCGAGGCCAGGACGCCGCTGACGTTAATCGCCCTTGTGCGAAACGCCTGACCAATGCGCTGCGCCTGTGCTCTGCCAACCGCATCCAGATTGCGCTGGCTGGCGCAGTTGCCAATCTGCATGTTCGGTGGGTCGCCGCCGCCGGGTGCATTTGCATGACGAAACAGGACAATGGCCCCCTCTCCCAGCGCCTTCCAGGCATCAGCCTCCGATGCGGCTGCCGTGCCACCAAAGCAAATCGCCAGCAGGCTTGTCAGCACAAGGTTTCGGACAAGCATCGTCAAATCCTTGGACATCGCAGTTCCTGTGCCACAACGTGAGGGCTGCAGCGGTGCAGTCCAGACAGGGCGTATTGGTTTTTTCAGTTCCGGACCACGCGACGGAAGCGCACGTTCTGCTGCAGGGCAGGTGCCGGCGACAGTTTGCCAGTTCATTCGCCAATGCAGAACTGTCCTGCTGCCGAAACGTGCATTTTCCCTCTTGCCGTGCTGGCCCTCCATGGCCGAAGCTGCGCTTTCGTGCCTGGACAGAAATGAAACATCCGCCGGGCCGGTTCACGGGAGAGCATCATGAAGAGTTTCGTTCGTTTCGCTGCCGCCGCCGCCTTCGTTCTGGTGGGTGCGGCTGGCGCTGTCGCGCAGCAGACCGAGTGGAAGGAAATCCGCATCGGCACCGAGGGCGATTATCCGCCCTTCAACGCGCTGAACGCCAAGAAGGAGCTTGAGGGCTTCGAGATCGATTATGCCAACATGCTTTGCGAGAAGATGAAGGTGAAGTGCACCTGGGTGGTGCAGGATTGGGATGGCATCATCCCGGCGCTGCTCGCCAAGAAGTATGACGTCATCATCGCTGGCATGAACGCCACCGAAGAGCGCGCCAAGCGGGTGGATTTCACCTCGGTCTATACGCGCACGCCGATCTCGATGATCGCCAACAAGTCGGTGACATCGTCCGAGATCACGCCTGCTGCGCTCAAGGGCAAGGCTGTCGGTGCGCAGGGCTCGACCATCCACGCCAACTTCCTCGAGAAGCACTACAAGGAGTCGACCATCCGGCTTTATCCCAAGCAGGAAGACGTGAACCTTGATCTGCTCAGCGGCCGCCTCGACTACATCGTGGCTGACCGTCTGGCGCTTCAGGACTTCCTGAATGCCAAGGGCAAGGATTGCTGCAAGTTCGTCGCTGACGTGCCGCGTGATCCCGTGATCCACGGCCCCGGCGTCGGCATGGCTGTGCGCAAGGAAGATGCGGCCCTGAAGGACATGTGGAACAAGGCGATTGCGGAATCCATTGCCGATGGTTCGCTGACCAAGATCGCCGCGAAGTGGTTCAACTTCCCGATCATGTGATTTTTGACGTTATTCCGGGGCACCGCGTTTGCGGTGAACCCGGAACCCACAAACACGGTGCTCTGAGTTTCAGAGCACCGGAGCGTCAGAGCTGAACCGGCTGGGAGCTGTGCGTATGGGTTCCGGGTTCCGCTGCGCGGCCCCGGAATGACGGGAGCCTGCTTTTACCGGCGACGCCAGCATATTTGTTTCTTCTGCCACGCATAAGACCATCCTGCGGGATACCTGCCTTTGAGCTCCATTCTTGACCTGCTCGCATGGACGCCGCCCGGCTGGGGCAGCGCGCTGGCGTCGGGAGCCCTGACCACCATCTCCATTGCGCTCGCCACCCTGCCCTTCGGGCTGGGGCTGGGATTGCTGATCGCGCTGGGCGCGCGCTCTGAAAACAGCATCATCCGCACAGCTGCCACCATCTACACGACCGTGTTTCGCGGCGTACCGGAGCTGCTGACGCTGTTCATCATCTATTTCGGCATCCAGATTCTGGCACAGCGCGGCTGGGTGGCGCTTGGCCTGCCAGGGCAATTCTCGATCCCGCCCTTTGTGGCCGGCATGATCGCGCTGGGGGTGGTGCTTTCGGCCTTTTCCAGCGAGGTCTGGGTGGGCGCGCTGAATTCGATCCAGAAGGGCCAGCGTGAGGCGGCGTCTGCGCTGGGCTTGTCGAAGCCGCAAGCCTTCCGGCTGGTGGTGTTGCCGCAGCTGTTTCGCGTGGCGCTGCCCGGCCTTGGCAACAACTGGATGGTGCTGCTGAAGGAGACTTCGCTGGTCTCGGTCATCACTCTGCAGGACATCATGTTCTTTGCCCAGCGCGCCAGCTCCAACACCAAGGAGCCTTTGGTGTTCTTTGGCGCGGCCGCCATGATCTACCTGTTCTTCTCGCTCGTCTCCTGGTGGGGGCTGGACCAGATGGAGCGGCGCGCCAACCGGGGCTTTGCGCCCGCAGGCGGCAGCCGATG
>JAYWHQ010000161.1:0-4595 GCA_043777655.1 Allobosea sp.
CGTGTAGTCCGTGTCGAGATTGGTGCCCTGGCGCACCTGGAACGTGTCGAGGATCACGCGCAGCGCGGCCTCGGTGGGTGCCTCGATGGCGAAGCCGCCTGCAATGGCTGTGACCGTGCCACCGGTGGCGGTGTAGAGCACGTCGGTGCCGGTCCCGGTCGGGAAGCCGGTGATCTCGACGCGGCTGATGCGCTCCGAGCCGTCATTGTCGGGTTTTGTCCAGGTGATGGACGGGCCGATGGAGGCGTAGGCATCCTCCTCGACATTGACGGTCACAGTCGAGATGCCGGGCTGGTCCGAGACCGGGTTGACGGTGACGCTGAGCGGCGCGTAGGCGCCCGTGGCGCTCGAGCCGTCATTGTCGGTGGTGGTGGCGCGCAGCTGGATTGTCGCGTCCGCATCGCTGTTCAAGGGCGGCGTCACATTGAACGAGTTCAGCACGGCGCGCAGGGCAGCCTCGTCGGCCTTGGCCGCGATGCTCAACGTGTAGGGACCGTTGCCGGTTCCGGTGACCGTGACGGCGGCGTTGGCCGTATAGGCAACAGCCCAGCCTGCCGGGAAGGCCGTCATCTCGATCTGGCTGACCCATTCCGAGCCGTCATTGTCGGGCTTGGTCCAGATGGCTGCGGCCCCGAAGGTGATGGCGGTGTCTTCATTGCCGCTCACCGGTCCATTGGCGATGGAGGGCGCGTCGGCAAGGGCGGTGACGGTGACAGGAACGTTGAACACGGTGTCGCGGTTGAGCGTGGCGACCTCACCGGCCTGTGTCGGGTTGCTCTCGGTCGCGCGCGCGGTCACCGTGAGGTTGAAATCTGTATCCGAGTTGGCGGGCGGCGTCACGGTGACGCTGGCGAGCAGCGCCTGGATTTGCGCCGTCGTGCCATTGAAACGGAAGGTGCCGCCGGTCAGGTCGGTCACCGTGCCGGGCAGGCCGGTGTTCCATGCGAGGACGGCGCCTGTCGGCACACCGGCAACAGTGACCCAGGCCAGTGTTTCCGACAGATCGGCGTCGCCAAGGTTGACGGTGATGGGCACGGAAATGGCCACATCCTCGTTGCCGCTGCCTGAACCTAAAATCGTCGTTGCATCGGCCACTGCATTCACGACGAGCGTGTGCGTGCCAGTTGTGGTCGATGTCGCGCCATTGCCTTCCTTGCTGGTCACGGCAACCGTCAGCGCGATGTTCTGGTCGCTGTTGGTTGGGGCCTGAAGCGAGAAGCTGTTGAGCGTGGCGCGGATGTCGGCCTGGGTGCCTTCGATGCGATAGACGCCCGCAACCAGCGTGACTGTTGCCGCACCTGACAAGGCATAGGTCAGCGTGGCGCCGACGGGAACATTGCCGATCTCGACGCGCGAGATCGCTTCCGAGCCATCCGTGTCGGTCAGAGCATAGGTGATGTTGGTGCCGAAGGCGATGACCGCATCTTCATTGCCGGTGGACGTTGTGCTGGGCACCGTCGGTGGGTCTGCAAGGTCGCCGATGGTCAGCGTGAACGCACGGGAAGTCTGCGCCGTGGCGCCGCCATTCGTTTCGGTCGAGATGCCGGTCAGTGTCAGATTGTAGACGCCGGACAGGTTGGCCGGCGGATCGATGATGAGGCCGGCTGTCATGTCGGCTGGTGTGAAACTCCAGACGCCGCCGCCAAGATTTGTGCCACGGTTGAAAACAGCACCGGTCGGCACGCCGCTGATGCGGAACATCAGGCTCTCGGAAAGATCGGTGTCGACCAGGGCGCCGCCAAGGCCCGGGAGGGCTGTTGCTGTGTCTTCAGGAACAGCGAAATTGCCGGTGTTGACCGTGACTGTCGGCGCATCGGCAGCAGCAGCAACGGTGATGGCCTGCGTGCTCGTGCGGGTCGCCGTCGAGCCATCATTGTCAGTGGCTGTGACCGTGAATTGCAGGCTGAAGTCGGCATCGGAATGGAGTGGCGGCCTGATGGTCAGCGTTGCCGTCAGCGCCCGGATTTCGGCTTCCGATCCTGTCACCGTGTAGCGTCCGCCACCCAGATTGGTGACAGTGCCGGGCAGGGCGGTGTTCCAGCCGATGGTGGCACCGGTCGGAATACTGGCAATTTCGAGCCTGGAAATGCGCTCCGAGCCATCTGTGTCCGCGACGCTGAAGCTGACATTGGCACCAAAACCGATGGCGAGATCTTCGGTGCCGGAGATGGCCGTGCTTGTCAGTGTCGGTACATCGGCAACGGCTGTGACCGTGACGGGGATGCTCGCCAGCCGGGTGGCGGTGAATGTGGCGACGCCACCTGCCTCGGTCGGGCTGGTTTCCTGCGTGACGGCGCTGACGGTCAGCGCAAAATCGGCATCGGAATTGGCGGGCGGGCGGATGGTCAGCGTCGCCAGAAGGCCCTGGATCTCCGCCAGCGTGCCGGCAAAGCGGTAAGTGCCCGTCGTCGGCTGGCTGACGGTGCCCGGCAGCCCGGTGTTCCAGGCGAAGGTCGCGCCCGCCGGAATGCCGGACACATCGACATGGGCCAGGCGCTCCGAGCCATCGATATCAACCAGATTGACGGTGACAGGGACGGAAATGACCGTGTCTTCAAGCCCGGTCGCGCTGCTGGTCACCGTTGGTGCATCGGCGACCGCGTCAACGACAAGGCGATGTGTGCCCGAGGTGCTGGCCGTCGAACCATCGGCATCGGTGGTCTGGACAGAAACAGAGATATGGAAGTCGCCGTCGCGATGGGTCGGGCGTTGGGCGGCAAAGCTGTCGAGCGTGGCGCGAATGGCGGCCGCATCGCCCGTGATGCTGTAGACGCCGCCAGCCAGCGTGACCAATGCACCCGATACTGCCGCATACGTGACCGTGACATCGGCGGGAAAGCCGGACAGCTGCACGCGGCTGACGCGCTCGGAGCCGTCGCTGTCGACCAGCGCATACGTGATGTCACGGCCAAAGCCGAGACGGATGTCCTCGTTCGCGCGGGTGGTGCCTGTGGTCAGGGTCGGCGCGTCGGCTTGGGCATCGATGGTGATGCTAAAGGCCTGGCTCGTGGTGGCGCTTTCGCCAGTTGCCGTCTCGGTCGCAGTGGCCTGCAAGACGAGGTTATAGGTGCCATGGCCGTGCAAGGGTGGCACGAAGGTCAGGCCTGCTGCAATACTGGCGGGCGTGAAGGCCCAGATGCCGTTGCCGAGGTTCTGGCCAAGGTCACCGAAACTCGCGCCTTCAGGCACGCCGGTCACCTGCACGGCAAGTGTTTCGGAGCCATCGCGGTCGCTCAGGTTCACCGACAGGCCGGTGAGGGCGATGGCTGTATCTTCTTCCGCACTGAAAGACGGTGTGGCCACGCCGACATGCGGTGCATCGACCGCCGGATCGATGACGAGAGTGGCAACGGCCTCGACCGGCTGGCCGGTGCGCAGGTCGGTGAAGGCATAGGCAAAGGTCAGTGTCCCGGAGAAATCGACCGGGGGTGTGAAAGTGAAGCTGCCGTCTTCGCGCAAGGCGAGCAGGCCGACGGCTGGCGGGTTGACCACCCGGACATCACGCGTGCCATTCGGGGTGCGGTCATTGTCGAACAGGTTGCCGCGCAAGGTGCCGTCTTCGGCCATGCGGTAGCGGTCATCGCGGGCTTCGGGCGCAGTGGGGCGCGCGCGCTCCTCGAAAGTCGCCGTGTTGCGGTTGCTGCCGATCTCCGACCGGCGCTCGTTGAAGATGTTGGGGCGCTCGCCGTCTGGCTGCGGTGGCAGATGGCGAATGCCGGCGCCGACGCCGGCGGACTTCAACGCATCATCAGTCGCCAGAAGTCGTGGATCGGTGGCTTCAGAATCAGTGCCGGCCACCTCGAGATTCGAACGACTGTCGTTCAGGAACAGGTAGCGCTCGCTGGGCATCGGCGGCAGGTGCTCCAGCCCGCGCCCGATGTTGCCTGCATCATAGCCACTGTTCAGGTGTTCGGAATTGCTTGCCGAGCTGCGCCATGTCAGCGAGCCGTCACGCGGCAGGATATCACTCAACTGGCGATCCAGCTTGAAGATGATGTCTTCCCAGGTCTTCTGGTCCTCAACCTGGCGCTCAAGCCCGCGCAGGATGCGGCTGATGTCGATCTGCGACATGCGCAGCTCGTCGACAAAGGCACCCAGACGCCCGGCAATGGCCTGTGCGAGCGCTTCCGTGCCGGGAAAGGTCAGGCTCGAACCATCCGGCAGGACGACCACGAGACGGCCGCTGGCATCCTGCTCGAGCTTCAGGGCCTCGCCGCCGGGGCCCGCGAACTGGCGCAACAGCTGTTCGAGGCGCTCCTGCGTGGTGTTTGAGGGCTCTGCCGCTGCAGCTTGCGCGATCACATGCGAAGGGATCGCTGATTTCTCTGGACTCGCCATGACGCAACTCGAACCTGAACAACAGAACTCGCGCAGAACGGAGTCCACGCCTTTCGAGTCCTACTTTGAATTGTTTAATGGCCTGTATGGTTCATTAAGGTTGAATTAATCTATTGATGCAACCTGTAGTAACTTCATTCGAAGCTTGCATTCCCGGGCAGCATTTGTTTGTTGGCCGCATGACGGACCTCATCTGCATTGGCGAACCACTCGGCGAGTTCAACGCGGCGCGCGGCGGCGGTGCCTATGTGTTCGGG
>JAYWHQ010000162.1:0-4589 GCA_043777655.1 Allobosea sp.
ATCCGGTCGGCCAGCAGCGTCCGGAAGCTCGGGCGGGACTTGATCTTCGCGTACCATGCGCGCGCCGCCTCGTTCTCGTTCCACGGCACATCGCCCAGATAATCGGCGCAGGCGAGATGGGCCGCTGCCGCCAGATCAGCAGCTGTGATCATATCGCCCGCCAGCCAGTTGTGCGAGGCCGTCAGCCAGCCAATATATTGCAGGTGATAGCGGATGTTGCTGCGCGCCGCGCGGATCGCCACCATGTCGGGCGGGCCGCCGCCTTCTTCGGGCCGCATGAAGCGCTTCATGATCTTCTCGGAAACGAGCAGGCCGGACACTTCCTCGAAGAATTTCAGGTGAAACCAGTCGAGCAGGCGGCGCACCTCGATGCGCGCGGCAAGAGGCTCCGGGAGCAGGCGCCTGTCACCGAGACCCAGACCGCAAGTCTCGTCCAGATATTCATTGATCGGCCCGCAGCCGGGGATCACCAGCCCGTTATCTGCCACCAGAACCGGTGTGGTGCCCGCCGGGTTCAGCGCCAGAAACTCGCGACGCCGCTCCCAGACGCGTTCGTCAGCCAGCGTGACCTGCAATTCCATTTCGGCCAGAACCAGCCGGACAAAGCGCGAATGCGGGCAAAGTGAATGATGATGAAGCGTCGGCATCGGGGTGAGGCATGTCCAGTCCAGCGGGAGGGAACGGCCTGTTCCGCGCAAAAGCTGCGGTTCAGGCGACAGTGAATCGGGGCGCATTGGCACCGTGCAGGGGCCCCGTATAGAACCGCTTGCGAGTTCGGACAACAGCGATTCGGGGCGGGCATATCGTGGACTACATCAAGGCGGCGCTTCTGGGGCTGGTGGAGGGCATCACCGAGTTTTTGCCCGTGTCCTCGACAGGGCACCTGCTGCTGCTGGAGCATTTTTTCAGGATCGGCGATGATGATTTCGGCAAGACCTTTGCCGTGCTCATCCAGCTTGGTGCGATCCTCGCCATCCTGCTGGTCTATTTCAGCAAGCTTCTGAACATTGCCGGGCGCCTGCCCAGCGACCCATCGGCCCGTCGCTTCGTGTCAGGCGTCCTGCTGGCCTTTTTGCCCGCCGCCATCCTTGGCGCGTTGCTGCACAAGGTCATCAAGGGCGTGCTGTTCAACCCGACACTGGTCTGCTGCTCGCTGATTGCCGGTGGGCTGATTCTGCTTGTCATCGACGAGATGGAGCTGGAGGAAAAGCACCAGGACGCCACGACCTTTCCGCTCGCGATGTATTTCAAGATCGGCCTGTTCCAGTGCATCGCGATGATCCCGGGTGTCTCGCGCTCCGGCTCGACGATTGTCGGCGCCATGCTGATGGGCTCGTCCAAGCGCGCGGCGGCGGAGTTCTCGTTCTTTCTGGCGATGCCGACCATGGCGGGCGCCTTCGCCTATGATCTTTACAAGAATTACAAGACGTTGACCTTCGACAATGTCGTGCTGATCGGAATCGGGTTTACGACGGCCTTCATTGCCGGGCTGATCGTTGTCCGCGCGCTGCTGGAATTCGTCTCGCGCCACGGATTTGCGCCCTTCGCCTGGTGGCGCATCGTGGTGGGCACGCTGGGCCTGATCGGGCTCTGGACGTTTGGCTGAGCGGCCTGCCGTCAGACCAGAAGGCTGCGCAGCTTGCGCACCGCGCTGTGCGGCGTGGTCAGCACGGGCCTGCCGGAGGCTTTGGCCACGACATCTGCTGCGCGCGCCAGACTGAACTGCGCCAGCGCAATTGCATCACAACCGGCAAGCTCTTGTGCAGCCTCCGCTGCCAGCCGGTCATGCGTGCCAGCATCGCCACGGTTGAGCGAATCCATTGCACCCTCGATGAGTTTTGGCTTGAGCGTGATTGACGCCGGGAACTCGGGCGGCATCGACACCAGCGTCGGCCCGAAGCTGGCCATCAGCCCGATCGTGCCGCCAAGCGCACTGGCCTCCTCGATCATCGCCTCATTGGGCTTCAGCACAGGCAGATGCGTGAATTCCCGCTGCACCGCCTCGATGCAGGGGCCAAAGGCCGAGCAGGTGAAGAGGATGCCAGCCGCGCCCGTGCCAGCGGCATAGCGCGCCAAGGTCAGAAAGCGCTGCGTCATCGCCTCGGTCAAATGGCCATCGCGCGCCAGATCCGCCGAAAGACTGTCATCCAGCACGTTCATCAGTGTGGCTTCGGGCCACAACTCGGCAAACGCCGCCTCGATGGGAGGCGGCGAATGCTTCAGGGCATGAATCAGGGCGATGCGCATGTCACTCAATGCTCCCAGCAACTGGAGGCTGTTCGTCCACCAAGGCACGCTTGTCAGCCGAACGGCACAGGTCTGCCACGATGCAGGCCGCGCATTCGGGGCTGCGGGCCTTGCAGGTATAGCGGCCATGCAGGATGAGCCAGTGATGGGCGTGGTGGCCGAAGGCGTCCGGCACCGCCTTTTCCAGCCCAAGCTCCACCGCCAGCACGTTCTTGCCCGGCGCGATGGCGAGGCGGTTGGCGACCCGGAAGACATGGGTGTCGACCGCATGGGTGATCTGGCCGAACGCCATGTTCAGCACAACGTTAGCGGTCTTGCGGCCCACGCCCGGCAGGGTTTCCAGCGTTGAGCGATCAGCAGGCACCACGCTGCCATGGTCCCGCACCAGAATCTGCGACAGGGCGATCACATTCTTGGCCTTGGTGCGAAACAGGCCGATGGTGCGCACATGGTCGCGCACCTTGTCTTCGCCGAGCGCCAGCATCTTCTCGGGCGTGTCGGCCAGGGCAAACAGGGCGCGCGTGGCCTTGTTGACACCGGCGTCGGTCGCCTGCGCCGAGAGCACGACCGCCACCAGCAGCGTGTAGGCGTTCACATGTTCCAGCTCGCCCTTTGGCTCGGGATTGGCCGCGCGAAACCGCGTGAAGATCTCGGTGATGCTCGCGGCATCGCGGCGCTTGAGTGAGGCGCTCTTGCGTGTTGATGAAGGCTGGCTCTTCGCTTTGGCGCCTGCTTTCGCACTGACGTTAGCATTGGCCTTGCTGCCCGGGGGGGCACCAACACCGCGACGTTTGGGACTCTTCACCTGATCCATCGCTCAGCTATAATCAGGAAATGAGCAGCGCAACACCCGATTTCGGGCAGGCCTATTTGGCAGCAGAACGTCCGGTTTTTGATGCGCGCATCACGCCGCATCGCTCGCTCGACAGGCGGGGCTTCCGTCTGGTGATGACGCTGGTTTGCCTCGCCAGCGTCGTGTCCTCGATGCCATTCATGATTCTCGGGGCCTGGCCCGTCGCTGGTTTTGTCGGGCTCGACGTGCTGGCGCTGTTCATCGCGTTCAAGGTCAACTTTGCGCAGGAGCGCGGCTTCGAGCAGGTGGTTGTGACGCCGCTTGAGGTGTTGCTGCGCAAGGTTTCGCCCAAGGGCAAGGAAGCGTCATGGCGCTTCAATCCGCTCTGGACAAAGTTGGAAGCGGAGCATGACGAGGATTATGGCCTGATGCACCTCATGGTCGTCTCACGGGGCCAGTCTGTGGCTGTGGCGACAGCTCTGTCACCGGGCGAGCGACAGGATTTTGCCAATGCCTTCAATGGGGCACTGGCCAAGGCACGGCGCGGCGCGGATCATCGGCCGGCCTGATGTTGCCTCGCTGTTCTGGAAAACACGCCGTCAGAAAACGGGTGGCTCCGGACTGACAGGTCGCTAGATTGGCTGACAGATGCGGCCCTGATTGCCGCGCTCCAGACCAAGGGTATGCCCCATGTCCGCAAACGCTCTCTCGCTTGCCCGCCTCAATGATGCGCCCATTCCGGATTCGGATTATGACACGGTCCGGCGCATCCTGGCCTTCATCACCGATTATTGGCGAGATCAGCCATCAATCGAAGAGATCGCCGAGGGCGTTGGCGCGACGCCGAGTGATGTGCACCACCTGTTTCGGCGCTGGTGCGGGCTGACGCCGAAGGCGTTCCTGCAGGCGATCACACTGGACCATGCGAAGGCGCTTCTGGCGGGCTCAGCGAGCGTGCTGGATACCGCACTCGAGGTCGGCATGTCGGGGCCGGGCCGCCTGCATGATCTGTTCGTGACACATGAGGCGATGTCGCCCGGCGAGTGGAAGGGCGGCGGTGCAGGCCTCGCGATGGCCTATGGCTTCCATGCCTCGCCTTTTGGCGAGGCGCTGGTGATGGTAAATGCGCGCGGACTTGCAGGTCTGGGCTGGGTGTCGACCAGCGCCGATGGCGGCAAGGCAGTCGGTGGGCGCGCCGAAGCGCTGGCCGACATGGTGCGCCGCTGGCCGAATGCCGACTATCGGCTCGACCCACAGGCGACTGCGCCCTATGCACAGCGCATCTTCGCGCCCGAAAGCTGGTGCCAGGAGACGCCCTTGCGCGTCGTGTTGATCGGCACGGATTTCGAGGTGCGCGTCTGGGAGACGCTGCTGCGCATCCCGCTGGGGCGCGCGACGACTTATGGCACGATTGCCGACCATATCGGCAAGCCATCAGCCGCGCGCGCTGTCGGGATGGCAGTGGGGAAAAATCCGATTTCGTTCGTTGTTCCTTGCCACCGCGTCATCGGCAAATCTGGTGCGCTGACCGGCTATCATTGGGGGCTGA
>JAYWHQ010000163.1:0-4589 GCA_043777655.1 Allobosea sp.
GTTGACCGCATCATGGAGAAGGAAGCCATTTCTGCGGCTCAGCTTCTGCCAGAGACATTCTTCGGCACATCCAAGAAGTTGAAGCCGGTCGCCTTCAATCTCGATGGTGCCAAGAAACTGCTGGCGGAAGCCGGCTATCCCAATGGCTTCAAGCTGAAGATCCATGGGCCAAATGGCCGGTATCTGAACGACACCAAGATCATCGAGGCGGTGGCCCAGATGTTCTCGCGTTTGGGTATCGATACAGAGGTCGAGACACTGCCGCCGGCGAACTTCTTCTCGCGCGCCTCGCAGGGTGCACCGGGCAACCTGCCGGAGTTCTCGATGATCCTTGTTGGCTGGTCCGCCGGCACGGGTGAATCCTCGGATTCGCTGAAGGCCCTGCTGGCCACCTTCAACCGCGACAAGGGCATGGGCGCCACCAACCGGGGCCGCTATTCCAACCCGGCCATGGACGCCAAGCTGGAAGAGGGCATGCGCACCGTCGACAATGACAAGCGCGCCGCACTCTTCGCGGAGGCGGTCGAAATCGCCATGAATGACGTCGGCCTGATCCCCACGCATTATCAGCTCAACACCTGGGCGACGCGCAAGGGCATCAACTATGAGGCGCGCTCGGACGAGTACACGCTGGCCACCAGCACCAGCCGGTGATGCTGCGACAATGACCAGCCCGGGCGCCCGAGCGCCCGGGCTGGTCGGCTCCCAGACAGGTCCTCCCAGACAGGTCTTGGATTCTGGCGCCCCTGGCGCAAGCTTCCGGTCAAGACAGAAAGAATTGAGCGATGTTTGCTTTTGTCCTGCGCCGTCTCGCGCAAGCGTCCATCGTGATTTTCGCGATGCTCGTCATCGTCTTCTTTGGCGTGAATGTTGTCGGCGATCCGATCTGGATGCTGGTTTCGCCTGACATGACGCAGGAACAGATTGCCGAAACCGCGCGCAATCTCGGGCTGGACCGACCGATCTACGAACAGTTTTTCATCTTTCTGAAGAACGCGATGCAGGGCGATCTCGGTCGCTCGTTCGTGCATGGCGAATCGGCCATCAAGCTCATCCTTTCGCGCATGCCGGCCACGCTTGAGCTGGCCTTTGTTGCGCTGTTCATGGCGATCCTGATCGGCCTGCCGCTTGGTCTGTATGCCGGCCTCAAGCCTGACACGCGGCTTTCACGCGGCATCATGGCGGTATCGATCCTGGGCTTCTCTCTGCCGACCTTCTGGGTCGGGTTGATGCTGATCCTGGCCTTCGCCGTTTCGCTCGGCTGGTTCCCGGCGACGGGACAAGGACCGACCACCAAGTTTCTCGGCATCGAAACCTCGCTCCACACGTTGAAGGGCTGGCAACATGTGGCCCTGCCTGCGCTGAACCTGTCACTGCTCAAGATCAGCCTTGTCATCCGTCTGGCCCGCGCAGGAGCGCGGGAAGCCGCACTGATGGACTACGTGAAGTTCGCCCGCGCCAAGGGGCTTTCGCAGAAGCGGATCGTTGGCGTGCACATTCTCAAGAACATCATGATCCCGATTGTCACCGTGCTCGGGCTGGAGTTCGGCTCGCTGGTGGCATTCTCGGTGGTGACCGAAACCATCTTTGCCTGGCCCGGCATGGGCAAACTCCTGCTGGAAGCCATCACGCGCCTGGATCGCCCAGTGATCGTGGCTTACGTCATGGTGGTGGTGGTGCTGTTCGTGACCATCAACCTCCTGGTTGATCTGGTCTATTCCGCGCTCGATCCGCGTGTTCGTCTGACGGAGGCAAAGGCATGACCAGAACCACAGTGACTTTCAGCCATCACCAAGGCCGTCTTTGCGAGGAGCGCAGCGACTCAGGCATCCAGAGGCACCGCGCACGGATGCTGGATTGCTTCGCTGCGCTCGCAATGACGGCAATCATTTTTGGCGCTGTGTCTGCCAGTGCCCAAACCCTCCGGGTTGGCGTTGCTGCCGAACCCACCTCGCTCGATCCGCAGTTCCACAATCTCGCAACCAATACGCAGGTGTCCTGGCACATTTTCGATCCGCTTGTGATGCGCGACGAGAAACAGCAGCTCACGCCGGGCCTCGCAGAAAGCTGGCGCGTGATCGACCCCACGACGTGGGAGATCAAGCTGCGCAAGGGCGTGAAGTTCCATGATGGCTCCGACTTCACGGTCGAGGATGTGTTCGCCACTTTCCACCGCGCGCCTCTGGTGCCGCGCAGCCCGTCGAGTTTCGCCGCCTATGTGCGTGGCAAGACCTTCGAGAAGGTGGATGACCACACCTTTCTGGTGAAGACGCCGGTTCCTGCGCCGCTGACGCTGAACGATTTCACCACGCTGCCGATCATCTCGCGCAACGCGAAGGAAGCCTCCACCGAGGATTTCAATGCGCGCCGCGCCACCAACGGCACCGGGCCATTCCGTGTGACGGATTATGTCTCCGGTGACCGCGTGGAACTGGCCCGCAACGACAGCTACTGGGGCCAGAAGTCGCCCTGGGAGAAGGTGACGCTGAAGGTCATCCGCTCGGAACCCAGCCGTGTGGCGGCGCTTCTCTCGGGCGATGTCGATGTCATCGATGCCGTGCCCACGACAGATGTGCCGCGCCTGAAGACAGCGCCCGGCATTGGCCTGTTCCAGACCACCGGCAGCCGCGTGATCTATCTGCGCATGGAGCATTTCCGAGACACGGCGCCTTTCACCAGCGCCAAGGATGGCAGCGCGATCAAGAACCCGTTCAAGGATCAGCGCGTGCGTCTGGCCTTGTCCAAGGCCATCAACCGGCAGGCGATTGTTGACCGGGTGATGGATGGCGCGGCTGTGCCTGCAGGCCAGTTTGTGCCGGATTTCATCTTTGGCGCCAGCCTCAAGCTGAAGGCACCGGCGTTCGACCTGCCCGGCGCGCGCAAGCTGCTCGCCGATGCTGGCTTTCCCCATGGCTTCAAGATGACGATCCACGGCCCCAACGGCCGCTATGTCAACGACACCAAGGTAATCGAGGCCATCGCCCAGATGTGGAACCGTGCGGGCATCGAGACGGCTGTCGAGACGCTGCCGCCGGGCCCCTTCTTCAGCCGCGCCGCACGCGGACCTGATGGCTGGCCGGAATTCGGCATGGTGGTGACCGGCTGGGGTTCGTCCACCGGCGAAGGCTCGGACCCTGTGCGCAACATCATCACGAGTTTCGACGACAAGGCGGGCTTCGGTGCCGCCAACCGCGCGCGCTATTCCAACGAGAAGGTCGATGCCTTGCTCAAGGAGGCCATTGCCACGATTGATGACACCAAGCGTGCCGGCCTGATTGCACAATCGGTCGAGGTTGGCATCGGCGAGGATGTCGGCGTCATCCCGGTGCATTTCCAGGTGAACATCTGGGCGGCGCGCAAGGGCATCACAGTGACGCCGCGCGTCGATGAATACACGCTCGTGATGGGCATGAAGCCCTGATCGGCCTGCCATGAACCTCACGCCAGCCAGAATGAGGATGCCACATTGACTGACACTACGCTCAAGTCTGCGCTTGCGCCTGAGATGCCAGCGCCCCTTCTCAAGGAGGAAACGCCATTCCAGCGATTCGTCAGCGCCTTTCTCGATGACAAGGTCGCGGTGTTCGGGCTCGTCACTTTCGCCATCATCGTTGCGCTGGCGGTGCTGGCCCCCCTGATTGCACCGCAGAACCCTTACGACCTGCGCGCCGTCGACCTGATGGATTCCAAGCAGCCGCCGGGTGAGCTGGCCACCGAAGGTTTTCGCATGTGGCTGGGCTCTGACGGCGTGGGGCGCGATCTGCTCTCGGGCATCCTTTATGGCCTGCGCATCTCGCTCATGGTCGGTGCCTTGTCGGGCATCATCGCCGCGAGTGTCGGCATGACGGTCGGGCTGATTGCCGCCTATGCCGGTGGACGCGTCGAGAACATCATCATGCGCATCGTTGATCTGCAGCTGTCGCTGCCCTCGATCCTTGTGGCGCTCATTCTGGTGGCAGGGCTCGGCAAGGGCGTCGACAAGATCATCATCGCGCTCGTGATCGTGCAATGGGCCTATTATGCGCGCACGGTGCGCGGCTCGGCGCTGGTCGAGCGGCGCAAGGAATATGTCGAGGCGGCGCAATCGCTCGGCCTCAGCCATGCACGCACGGTGTTTCGGCACATCCTGCCCAATTGCCTCGCGCCCGTGATCGTCATCGCGACTGTGCAGACGGCGCATGCCATTTCGCTGGAAGCGACCCTCTCCTTCCTCGGTGTCGGCCTGCCGCAGACGGAACCTTCGCTCGGCGTCCTCATCGCCAATGGCTTCCAGTACATGCTGTCTGGCAAATACTGGATCTCGGTTTTCCCCGGCCTCGCTCTGCTGCTGACCATCGTCTCGATCAACCTCGTCGGCGACCGGCTGCGCGATGTGCTGAACCCGCGGTTGGAGAAGTGAGGATGTTTGCCATTGCCCAACTGGGAAACGCTCCTCGTCATGCTCGGGCTTGTCCCGAGCACCCACGCCTTGCTTCCTATCGACGCACGCAGACGACGTGGATCCTCGGGACAAGCCCGAGGATGACGCGTGGCGTGCCTGAACGATCCCTGCCAGCTTATCTCCGCCCAACGGTGACTGCATGACCCCC
>JAYWHQ010000164.1:0-4572 GCA_043777655.1 Allobosea sp.
GGCGTTCTTGACCTGCTGTGCCTTGACCAGGCCGAGCACCTCGGTGCGGAAATCCTGCGGCCGGTCGGACCAGCGCAAGCCGCCGCGCGCGACCTTGCCGAAGCGCAGATGCACGCCCTCGACACGGGGCGAATAGACGAAAATCTCGTAGAGCGGGCGCGGCAGCGGCAGCCCCTCGACCTTCCGGCTTTCCAGCTTGAACGAAATCGTTCCGCGCGGATGGCCATCAGCACCAAGCTGGAAAAAATTGGTACGCACCGTGGCATCAACAAGGTTGACCATGCGGCGCAGGATCCGGTCATCATCAAGGCTGGTGACGCTGACGAGTGCAGTGTCGATGGTGCTGCGGGCCTCGTGCATTGCGGTTTCGCGGGCGGTGACGCTGTGGCGTGGGTCAAACTTGGCGACAAACAGCTTCACGAGATCGGCGGCGATGCTGGCATGCCGGGCCAGTGCGTCGGCAATGTAATCCTGCGCATAGGGCGCGCCCGCCTGCCTGAGATAGCGACCCATGGCGCGCACGAGCGCGGCTTCGCGCCAGGCGAGCCCGGCCTGTGGCACGAGCAGATCAAACCGGTCGGACTCGCTGAGGCCGCGGAACTGCGCCATCAGCGCGGCCTCGATGGCCGGGTTCAGCGTCTCGACATCGATGCTGCTGCCATTGGCAGGCTCCAGCGCCATGTCGTGCAGCCAGACGCGGCCCGCATCCGCCGTCCCGGTGGGCAGGATGCGATAGGTGCGCTCGTTGACGACCGAGAAGCCCATGTTCTCGAGCAGCGGCACGCGGGCCGACAGCGCAATCGCGTCGCCGCGCGCAAAGACCTTCAGGTTGGCACGCGTCGCCGGGTCGCCTTCACGGCGATAGAGGCTGACCGCGCGCCCCTTGTCGGCGGACAGATGTTGAAGGGTCTCGATGTCTTCCAGCGCGTCCATCGCCGAGAAATTCTCGCGGTAGGCTGCGCCAAAGGCATCGGCAAAGCGCTCGGACAGCGCGCGCGCTTTTGGTCCGGCCCGTGTCGTGTCCAGCGCATCGCGCAGGTTGTCAGCCCAGGTGCGCACGATGGCAGCGATCCCGGCTTCAAGTGTGGCGCGATCGACGCGCGGCGTCTTGCCCTCGTCGCGACCAATGACGTAGTGCGTGCGCGCCAGCGGCCCGTCCGGATAGGCGGGATAGGCCGCCGACAGGCGGCCCTGATAGATGCGCGAAAGAAATTCACCGACACGGCGGCGCACGGAGGTGTCGTACCGGTCCTTCGGGATGAACACGAGAACCGAGACGAACCGGTCAAACTCGTCGACACGGGCCAGAGCGCGGATGCGGGGTCGCTCGGTCAGTTGCAGGATGTCGACAGCAAAGCCCTGCAGCATGTCGGGATCGATCTGGAACAGCTCATCGCGCGGATAGGCATCGAGCACGTTCATCAGTGAACGGCCGGAATAGCTGGCGGCATCAAAGCCGGCCTTCTTCGCGACGCGCGCCACTTTCAGCCTGAGATAGGGGATGCTGGCGGCGGTGCCGGTATAGGCATTGGAGGTGAGCAGGCCCAGAATGCGCAGCTCGCCATCCAGACGGCCATCGGGCGTGAACAGCTTCACACCGACATAGTCGAGATGGACGCGCCGATGGACGCGGCTCTTGACATTGGCCTTGGTGATGATGAGCGCCTGCTTCTTTTCCAGAAAGGCGCGCACTTCCGGGCTCATCACCACAAGTTCACGGCCCTTGCGCAGCACGCGCAGGTTAGGGTCGCGCAAGATGCCGAGGCCTGACGCCTCAACCGGGTTCGCCGCGACATCGCCGCCGGGGAACTGGTAGCTGCGCACGCCCAGCAATGTGAAATTGTCAGCCGTGATCCATTCGAGGAACTGGAGCGCCTCAGTGACCTCGTCATCGGGCAGTGGCGGCGGGTTGTTGCGATAGGCTTGGATGACTTCGGTGATGCGCGCGCGCATGGCTGACCAGTCAGCGACAGCGACGGCGACATCGGCATAAACTCGGGTGAGCCCGTCAACCAGTTTCTGGCGGGTTTCGGGCCCATCGATCCGGTCAAGATGGATGTGAATCAGGCTTTCGCGGCGCGAGCCCTCCGGCGCGCGGCCAGTGGCTTCGCCCGCCAGCTCCGCAAAGCTGCCATCAGCCTTTCGGGCGACAGCCAGAATGGGGTGCGCCACCAGACGCGGCTCGAAACCCTGGTCCGCAATCTCGGCCAGGGTTGAATCGAGCAGGAACGGCATGTTGTCATTGAGGATGTCGACCACCGTCACCTGCCGCTGGCGGCCATCGGCTTCGGATGCGTCATCGCGGAGCGAGATGTGAGGCGTTCCGGCTTTTCGGATGGAGCCAAGATGCGCGAAGCTGGCCTCGGTGGCGCGTGCCAGCAGGTCAACAGGCGTCGAGGCGAGGTCCTCACCCACGACCCTGCCAAACAGAAACCCGGCAAAATCGGCTGGAACTGATGCCCCGGAAGCCTTGATCGCAGCCTCGACGGCCTTGAGCACTTCCGATGAACCGCCTGCTCTGCGCTGAGCCATGACGTCCTCCCCCTGTTTTAAGCCGAGCGTTCGCATGCCTGATGCTTTCTGGCAATCGATTGCTGCAACTTTAGTCGCGGGTTTGCATGACAGTCCCATGTCAGGCCTGGCCGGAGTTGCATCCGGGAAGCGTCCGCCTATCCTGCACTCTGGCAACCGGGGGGGGCAGACGGGCATGGGCGAAAAACCAAAGCGAGCCGAGGTTGGTGAAAAGCCGGCACTGCAGGATCGACCACCCGAGATGACCGCACTTGGACTGCCGCAAGGGGCGCTGTCGCCGGACATGCAGGCTTATCTCGCCAAATGTGACGAAAAGCTGGGCTTTGTGCCCAATGTGCTGGCGGCCTATGCCTGCGATGATGCCAAGCTGCAGGCCTTCGCGCAGCTCTATAACGGGTTGATGCTGGCGCCTTCCGGCCTTTCGAAGCTGGAGCGCGAGATGATCGCGGTTGTCGTCTCCAGCGCCAACCGCTGCTATTATTGCCTGACAGCGCATGGCGCTGCCGTGCGTCAGCTCTCGGGCGACCCTGTGCTGGGCGAGATGCTGGTGATGAATTATCGCGCGGCCAAGCTCTCTCTTCGCCATCGGGCGATGCTCGATTTCAGCCTGAAACTGACCGAAGCGCCCATGCGGATCGAGGAAGAGGATCGTGCGAGTTTGCGCGTCGCCGGCTTCAGCGATGCCGACATCTGGGACATCGGCGCGGTGGCGAGCTTCTACAACATGTCCAACCGCATGGCGTCGGCTGTCGATATGCGCCCGAATGCGGAATATCACACGCAGAATCGCTGATTGTTCGGGCTGGCAAAATAGCGGTCTGTGTTTCCGCTGACGAGGCTCAAAGAAAACGGCCAGCGTTTCCGCTGGCCGGTGCAGGTGGCCTCGATAAGATCGAGTGGCCCGGCTCCACCAAAACTCCGGGGGGCTGGGGGGCTGACATGTCCGAAGCATGGCGAGCCGGGCCGTCGAGGCAACATGGTGAAGAGACCATTGCAAAAGGGCCATGGCTTGACGCCTTCAAGGCGAAATTGCGGCAGTTCTGACGGATGCGTGAGCCTGTGCGATGGTTTTCGGCATGCTTGTCAGCGCAATCAAGCCGGCGCATCATCGCAGTGCAATTGCCGAGTCAGGAGTGCCGATGAGCGAGGCCGAGATCACGGACGGGTCAACTGGGGCGAGCGTCGTCGCGCTGCCGCAAAGACCCGCACCAGTGCAGGTCACATTTGACCGTGGTGAGTTGAACCAGATTCTCAATCTCTACGGAAGAATGGTCGCAGCGGGGGAATGGCGCGATTATGCCATCGATTTCCTGCGCGAGACGGCGGTGTTCTCGATCTTTCGTCGCAGCTCCGAGATGCCGCTTTACCGCATCATCAAGAACCCCTCCCTGGCCCGCAAGCAGGGCGCCTATTGCGTGGTGACGCCGACCGGGCTGGTGCTGAAGCGCGGACAGGATCTGGCGCGCGTGCTGGGCGCAATCGACAAAAGGCTGAGCGTGGTGAGATGAGCCTTTCGGAAACCGCGCGTTTGTCTGCCGGTTCGATGCTCTGATGTGCCCAAAGAAAAACCCCGGCCTTTCGACCGGGGTTTCATATTTTATGCCAGGCAATCAGTCCGGGTGTCGCTGGATCACTCGCGGGTGCCGAACAGGTTCATCAACATCTGGAACATGTTGACGAAGTTCAGGTAGAGCGAGAGCGCGCCGTTGATGGCGAGCTTCTGGGCCGACTGGTCGTCCAGATCCGAATAGAGATACATCTCCTTCAGGTTCTGGGTGTCGTAGGCGGTCAGGCCAGCGAACACGAGCACACCGATCGCCGAGATGGCGAAGGTCAGCATGCTGGAGCCGACAACCAAGTTCACCAGGCTGGCGATGACGATGCCGATCAGGCCCATCATCAGGAAGGTGCCCATGCCCGAGAGCGACTTCTTCGTGGTGTAGCCGAAGAGGCTGAGGCCACCGAAAGCTGCTGCCGTGACAAAGAACATCTGCACCACGCTGCCCTTCGTGAAGACGAAGAGGATCGAGGACAGCGAGA
>JAYWHQ010000165.1:0-16433 GCA_043777655.1 Allobosea sp.
ACCTCAGATGCGAGTTTCAGATAGGCCTGCGATCCAGCACACTTGAGGTCATAAAGCAGGACCGGCTTGCCGTAAGACGGCGCTTCGGACACGCGCACATTTCGCGGGATGACCGTCTGGTAGACCTTGTCCCCCATGAAGCCGCGCACGTCGTCCATCACCTGACCCGACAGGTTGTTGCGCGGGTCATACATGGTCAGCACCACACCCTGGATCATCAGCTTCGGGTTCAGGCCTGCGCGCACCTGATCGACGGTGGTCAGCAGCTGGCTCAAGCCTTCAAGCGCAAAGAACTCGCATTGCAACGGCACGAGGACAGCATCGGATGCCGTCAGCGCGTTGATCGTGATGAGGCTCAGCGAGGGCGGGCAATCAATCAGGATATAGCTGAGGTCGCCACCAGCCTCTGTCAGCATGAGGGCGTCGATGGCATTCCTCAGCCGGTGCACACGGTCCTTTTCCTGGGCGATCTCCAGCTCGACACCCAGCAGATCAAGCGTCGATGGTGACAGCAGAAGATTGGGAATCGCTGTCTCGTGGAGCGTATCGGCCAGCGCCAGGTCACCGGCCAGAACCTGATAGGTCGAGCTGCGTCGGCTCTTGCGATCGACGCCCAGACCCGTCGAGGCATTGCCCTGCGGATCAAGATCGATGATCAGCACGCGTTCGCCAATCGCGGCCAGCGCTGTACCAAGATTGATCGCCGTTGTGGTCTTGCCGACGCCACCCTTCTGGTTGGCAAGCGCCAGGACCCGTGGCCTGCGGGCGCCGGAAGCGGCGACATTGGTCGGAAGAATCATGGCTTTGCCTGTCTGTCTGCGATCACGTCGCTGGGTGCTTTTCGGCTTTGCGAACCACCAGCAGTCGCCCCTCAGGGTCTGTCGTGCTGCGTTCGATTTCCGCCTCGATACTCCAATATTTAGCGGTTTCGGTCAATTCGTTCTCTAGATGTTGTCCCTTGGGAAAGATGCCAACCGCCCCGCTTTTCAACAGGCGATGCGTCCAGCCGATCAATTGTGGCAATGGCGCTAGGGCCCGCGCTGTCACCACATCCGTCACGGAGTCGAATCGATCAATCACAGCCTCGATGCGGGCGACATGGACCGTCACCGGAGAGGCAGTCAGTCGCGCGACATGCCGCAGGAACGCGCATTTGCGCGCATTGCTTTCGACCAGATGGATATGGCCGCCATCAACCTCGCGAAGCAGGATCCCAAGAACGAGCCCTGGGAAGCCACCACCGGAACCGAGATCGAGCCATCGCGGTTTCGTTCGTCGAATCTGGAGAATCTGGGCGGAGTCCTCGATATGGCGCACCCAAAGCTCATCGAGTGTTGCGGTGGCGACAAGATTCTTGGCTTGCTGCCAGCGCACCAGCTCGTCAGCGAGGATATCAAACCGATCTGCGGTTTCACGTGAAACACATAATCGCGCCAGTACCGACATCCGGTCGGTTCCACCACCCGCGAACGACCAAGTCATGATGCGATTTCGCTTTCCACAGGCACGTCCAGCTTGCGCCCGCGGCGCGCGTGAGCCGCCAGCAACGTCAATGCCGCCGGCGTCATCCCTTCAATCCGCGCGGCTTGCGCCAGGGTATCGGGCCGCGCACTTGCCATCTTTGCCTGAATTTCATTGGAGAGCCCTGCCAAACCCGTAAAGTCGAGATCATCGGGGATAACCAGTGCCTGTTCACGTCGATAGGCCGCAATGTCAGCGGTCTGCCGGCTGAGGTAGACCGAATACACCGCGTCGCTCGTGACCCGATCAATTGTCTGAGGTGAAAAGGTGTTCAACTCTGGCCAAACACGGGCGAGTTGCTCAAAACGGATATCAGGATACGACAACAACTGAAAAGCGGTCCGGCGGACGCCATCACGATTCAAGGCAAGCCCGTATTGGTCAGCCATCTGAGGGGTCAGACTTCGGGCTTCGAGCAGCGTGGTCAACGACGCGATCTGGGCGGAGGCGACGTCAAACCGGTGCTTCCGGACGCTTCCTACCAGACCAATGGCATGTCCTAACTGGCTCAATCGATCGGCGGCATTGTCGACGCGCAGCGACAGCCTGAACTCCGACCGTGATGTGAACATCCGGTACGGCTCAGTAACACCACGCGTCACAAGATCATCAAGAAGCACACCAATATACGAACTCGCCCGATCAAACACCACCGGCGGCAAACCGCCTGCACATCGGGCTGCATTCAGGCCAGCCACAAGGCCTTGTGCGGCAGCCTCTTCATATCCCGTCGTGCCATTGATCTGCCCAGCCAGAAAGAGCCCGGCGATCGCCCGCGTTTCGAGCGTGGCATGAAGCGCGCGGGGATCAACAAAGTCATACTCGATCGCATAGCCAGGTTGGAGCACCTTCGCGTGCTCAAGCCCCGGAATGTGCTTCAGAAGGTCGCGCTGGACATCTTCCGGCAGCGAAGTCGATATTCCATTGGGATAGACCGTATCGTCATCGAGTCCCTCTGGCTCCAGGAAGATCTGGTGGCTGTCCCGATCCGCAAAACGGACTATCTTGTCCTCGATTGATGGGCAATACCGCGGCCCACGCCCCTCGATATCGCCCGAATACATCGGGGCGCGATGCAGGTTCGCCCGGATCAGATCGTGGGCAGCGGTGCTGGTTCTCGTTATTCCGCAGGAAATCTGTCGCTGCGAGATGCGCGTGGTCAGAGCCGAGAAAGGCTCGGGCGGATCATCGCCCGCCTGCATCTCAAGGCCAGACCAGTCAATTGTGCGGCCATCCAGTCGGGGTGGGGTCCCCGTCTTCAGCCGTCCAAGCGGAAACGCGTGAGCTGACAGCAGGGCGGACAAGCCGTTTGACGGAGGCTCGCCGATGCGACCAGCAGGAATTTTCCTCTCGCCGATATGGATCAGGCCTTGCAGAAAAGTGCCGGTCGTCAGAACAACTGTTGCGCATCCGAATCGACGGCCATCACTCAAAACGACGGCGGCAACTTTTCTGTTCATGATGTCGAGATCAACGACCTCGCCTTCGATCACGGTCAGCGTGACAAACTCACTCAACAGTGACTGCACGGCGTTCTTGTAGAGCTTTCGATCTGCCTGCGCCCGCGGCCCTCGCACGGCCGGGCCCTTGCGACGGTTGAGCATGCGAAACTGGATGCCTGCCTGGTCAGCAGCCAGCGCCATAACGCCATCGAGCGCATCAATCTCGCGCACCAGATGCCCCTTGCCGAGACCTCCAATCGCTGGATTGCACGACATGACGCCGATTGAGGCCGCTTTATGCGTCAGCAATGCAGTGCGCGCACCAAGGCGCGCGGCAGCCGCTGCCGCTTCGGTACCGGCGTGCCCGCCTCCGACGATGATGACATCAAATGCTGATTTTTCGACCACAAGCCTGAACCCTGACGAAATGCCGCGTGCGCGAGACGCGCGCTGCGTCTGTTTCACGTGAAACGCAATCTCACACGAAGCTACTTTCCGATGCAGAAACCCGCAAATACCGCATCCAGCACGTCTTCGCTATCGATTTCGCCAATAAGTCGCTCCAAGGCAATCGACGCAAGCCTCAGATCCTCTGCCATCAGTTCAACCGACGCGCTCGTCTTCGACAGAGACTGCTTCAAATGACCGACTGCCTCCGACACAGCAATCCGATGTCGCTCCCGCGAAATCAGCGCCGGCTCCGGATGCTCCCGACCGAGAAGCTGAGCTCGGATTGCCAGCACCAACGCATCGATTCCTTCATCAGTGATGACAGAGACGGACAACCCGCCGCCTGGGGGCGAGCTCGACAGATCAGACTTGGTGTAAACCACCAGTTGCGCTGCACCTGCCAGTCCGGCTTCGCACCTTGGCAGGTCCGGGGCGTTCAACCACAGCACAAGATCTGCTGCTGCAGCGCGCTGGCGTGTCCTGGCCATTCCGAGTCGCTCGATTTCGTCAACACTGTCACGCAATCCGGCAGTGTCGATCAAGGTCACCGGCAGCCCAGCAAGATCAAGACTGACCTCGATCAAATCACGGGTTGTTCCGGCAATAGGCGAGACAATGGCCACATCGCGCTTGGCAATGGCGTTCAGGAGGCTTGATTTGCCAGAATTGGGCGGACCGGTGAGCACGACCACAAAACCCTCACGCAGCCGCTCGCCATAGTGAGCCCTGCCAAGAACGGCCTCAAGCTGAGGAACAAGCGTTTCGATCTCTCCCCGTGCGCGCTGAACGAGGTTCTCCGGAACATCGTCCTCATCGGAGAAATCAATCTGGGCTTCAATTGACATACGTGCCGAGAGGATAACGCGCCGCCAACGATCGACCGTAGCCTCCAGCGCCCCGCCAAGTTGGGCGATTGCCTGCTGGCGCTGCCATTCCGTATCCGAATCGATCAGATCGATCGTTGCTTCAACTTGTGCAAGCGTGAGCTTGCCGGCATCCAGGGAACGTCGTGTAAACTCGCCCGCTTTTGCGAGACGCAGGCTGACTGTCAGTGTGAGTAGCGTCGATATCAGCAGTTGCGTGACGGCTGGCGACCCATGAATGTGAAATTCGGCCAGATCCTCGCCCGTGAAGCTTTCCGGGCCTTCGAAGAAGACAAGCACGGCCTGATCGATCGGCTCCCCAGCCAACCCCCGAAGCATGCGCACCGAGGCCATCCGTGGCCTGGGAACGATGCCGGCAATCGTTTCGATCACGAATCGAACCAGTGGGCCCGAACATCGCACAACCGCGATCCCGGCACGACCAGGCGCTGATGAAAGCGCAACGATGGTGTCAACCGCGTTCATGCGGCCTCCGAGATCGGCGCGAGATCAGGTGTTCATCGAGTCGAAAAACTCGGAGTTCTGCTTGGTCTGCCGCAGCTTGTCCATCAGGAACTCGATGGCATCCTGAGGTCCCATCGGATTGAGAATCCGCCGCAGAACATACGTCTTCTGCAGCACATCCTTCGGTGTGATGAGCTCTTCTTTGCGCGTCCCCGACTTGATGATGTCGATGGCCGGAAAGATGCGGCGGTCGGCAACCTTCCGGTCGAGAATGATTTCAGAGTTGCCGGTGCCCTTGAACTCTTCGAAAATCACCTCGTCCATGCGGCTGCCCGTGTCGATCAGTGCGGTGGCAACAATTGTCAGGGAACCGCCCTCTTCGATGTTACGGGCCGCACCGAAGAAGCGCTTGGGACGCTGCAATGCATTGGCATCAACGCCACCCGTCAGCACCTTGCCGGATGACGGCACCACGGTGTTGTAAGCCCGACCCAGCCGCGTGATCGAATCCAGCAGGATCACCACATCGCGGCCATGTTCGACGAGGCGCTTGGCCTTCTCTATGACCATTTCAGCCACCTGGACGTGGCGTGTCGCCGGCTCGTCGAAGGTCGAGGAAATGACCTCGCCCTTCACTGACCGCTGCATGTCCGTCACCTCTTCCGGTCGTTCATCGATGAGCAGAACGATCAGATAGCACTCGGGATGGTTGCTTGTGATCGACTGCGCGATGTTCTGCAGCAGAACGGTCTTGCCGGTGCGCGGCGGAGCAACGATCAGGGCACGCTGGCCCTTGCCGATCGGCGCAACAATGTCGATCACGCGCGCTGAATAATCCTTCTTCGTCGGATCTCCGATTTCCAGCTTCAGACGTTCATCTGGATAAAGGGGCGTCAGATTGTCGAAATGAACCTTGTGCTTGATCTTCTCAGGGTCTTCGAAATTGATCGTGTTGACCTTGAGCAAAGCGAAATAGCGTTCGCCGTCTTTCGGCCCGCGGATCGGGCCCTCGACGGTGTCACCCGTCTTCAGTCCGAACTTGCGGATCTGAGAGGGCGAAACATAAATGTCGTCAGGGCCGGGCAGGTAATTCGAGTCCGGAGAACGGATGAAACCAAACCCATCCATCAGCACCTCGACAACCCCCTCACCCAGAATCTCGGTTTCCTGAGTTGCCAGCTGTTTCAGGATCGCGAACATCAGCTCCTGCTTGCGCATGGTGCTGGCACTCTCGACCTCAACCTGCTCAGCAAAAGCCAGAAGTTCGGTGGGTGACTTGATCTTGAGCTCGTGGAGCTTGATTTCCCGCATGTAACACCTGGGAACGGGGACCAGTATCAGGGTGATACGATCCGGGGGCTGAAGATGCATCTCGAGGCAGATCGCCGCATGGGGAACGCAGCTCAGGCAACAGATCTCGACGGCACAGGCCACCGGTCGCAGCCACAAGGCCCAGAAAAACCAGAGCACTTGCGATACATCGATTCCAACTGTGCCTCAAGCACAAATCGAAATGATGTCAAAACGGCTTCAGCACGACCAGAACAACAATTCCGATCATCAGAAGTGTCGGCACCTCGTTGAGTACCCGGTAGAACTTGTGGGATTTCTGGTTTCCGTCAGTTGCAAAGGTTTTCACGACAACAGCCATGTAGCCATGCGCCGCGCTCAAAAGCAGCACGAGCAGCAGCTTGGCGTGGAGCCAGCCACCAGCGAAGCCATAAACCGCGATGCTCAACCAGAGCCCAGCCGCCCAGCTGACGATCATCGCAGGCGTCATGATGAAGCGCAGCAGGCGATACTCCATCACCTTGAACGTCTCTGACAACTCAGAGCCTTTGCTCGCTGCGCAGTGATAGACAAAAAGCCTCGGCAGATAGAGCAGACCAGCCATCCAGCTGATGACGGCTAGGATATGGATCACTTTGATGATGGCCAGTGTCATGCTGAAGCTCGTCTGCCCGATCGGCTGGTACTGGCGTTCAAGCCACCATCAGTCACTCCAATCAATAAAGAAGATTCTTGTTTGGATTGCTTTTGTTTCTAGGACGACTCATCTCATTGCCGCAAATCTTTCCACAGGGTTAGAGGGTTCCTGGCCCGCCATCAACGCTATGCACATTGAGTCACAGGCAGCACAAGTAACTGATTTGGTTCAGCAAAAACCAATTTATCCCAATGCTGTCCGAAACCGTCATGATTCACGTGAAACATGCTGTTTCTCATCCACCTGCAAATGGCTGTCGACAGACGGAGCGGCTATCCCCAACAGCAAGAACCTGGACAGTCGGCATGCACACTTGTCCACAGCACTCCACACCCGCTACGACAGGACAGTGACGCAACACCACGCAGAATCTGGGACGGGACTTCCGTGAACCGCAGCTATTTCCACGTTCACCTCGTGTCGGATGCCACCGGCGAAACGCTCATTGCCGTCAGCCGCGCTGCGGCCGCGCAATACGACTCCGTGTCTGCCATCGAGCATATCTATCCTTTGGTGCGCTCGGCTGGCCAGCTCGACCGTGTGTTGGCGGAGATCGAATCGTCACCGGGCGTCGTGCTTTATACGTTGGTGGAACCCGAACTTTCGGAGCGTCTCGAGGCCGTGTGCCGTGAACATGGCTGTCCGTGCCTGTCTGTGCTGGCGCCTGCCCTGTCCCTGTTCCAGTCTTATCTCGGCGCCGCCTCCTCACCTCGTCCCGGTGCCCAGCATGTCCTTAACGCGGAATATTTTCGCCGTATCGATGCGATGAACTACACGCTCCTGCACGATGACGGGCAGCTGGGCGGCGACATCGAATCGGCAGACGTCATCCTGCTGGGTGTCAGCCGCACCTCCAAGACGCCGACAAGCATCTATCTGGCCAATCGCGGCATCAAGACTGCCAATGTGCCGCTCGTTCCGGGCGTGCCCTTGCCAGCCGTGCTCGACGCAATCCGCAAACCCCTGGTGGTCGGTCTGGTCGCCAGTGCCGAGCGTATCGTGCAGATTCGGCAGAACCGGCTGCTGTCGATGAAGGCTGATGAGGAAACGCCCTATGTCGACCGCGATCTTGTGGCTGAGGAACTGGCAAACTCGCGCAAGCTCTGTGCCCGTCGTGGCTGGCCAGTCATCGACGTCACCCGCCGCTCGATCGAGGAGACGGCCGCGGCCATTGTCGATCTGCTGCGCGACCATCGGCTGAAGTTCATCGCGACGTGAGTATTTCCGGAACGCTCTGGCGCGGAGCCGTGCCACTGGTGCTGGCTTCCGGCAGCGCCACACGACGCCAGCTGCTCGACGCCTCTGGCCTGACCACCCTTGTGGCGCGGCCGGAGACCGATGAGCGTCAAGTTGAGAATGAGCTTGTGCGGTCAGGGGCCGACAGTGCGGCGATTGCGGCGGGGCTGGCGCTGGTCAAGGCGAAAGGCGTGTCGGCCAGCTGGCCTGGCCACATCGTGCTGGGGGCTGACCAGGTGCTTGATCTCGATGGCGAGCGTTTCCACAAGCCAGCCACGATGGCTGATGCGGCCAGCCATATCAGGCGGTTGTCCGGGCGCACGCATCGCCTGATCTCCGCTTTTGCGCTCGTTCGGGACGGCACGCTGCTGAGCGCCGGGTCCGCAGAAGCGGAATTGACGATGCGGGCCCTGTCGAGCGCTGCCATCGCCGGGTATTGCGCCGCTGTCGGCCCTGCGATCCTGAGCAGTGTCGGTGCCTATCAGATCGAAGGGCCTGGCATCCACCTGTTCAGCCAGATCAAGGGCGATCATTCCACGATCCTGGGGCTGCCGCTGTTGCCCTTGTTCGACGCGCTCCGGCGCCTGGAAATGCTGGCAGAATGATGGCTGATCAGGTATCGCAAACGCATGAATGCGTCACAAGACACCGCGCTCACTGATCCTCCGCATTGCTGCGTGATCGGCCACCCGATCTCCCATTCCCGTTCGCCGATCATTCATGGTCACTGGTTGGCAAGCCATGGCATCAAGGGTCGCTACAGCAAGCTTGATGTGGCGCCCGATGCCCTGGGAGACTTTGCCAAGGCCATGCGTGATGGTGTCTGGCGTGGTGCCAATGTCACCGTGCCACACAAGCAGACCATTGCCGCCCATCTCGACGAGATGACCGATGCAGCCAGTAAAATCGGCGCGGCAAACCTGTTGTTTGTTTCAGACAACAGGCTGGTGGGCGACAACACCGATTTTGTCGGTTTCCTTGCGCATCTCGATCAGACCATGCCTGGCTGGGCCGACCGGACGCAGACTGCGCTGGTTCTCGGTTCAGGCGGTGCGGCGCGCGCGGTGATCTACGGATTGCACCAGCGTGGCGTCTCGCGCATCACCGTGGTCAACCGCGATCAGCAGCGCATTGCCCAACTGGCTGTCGCTCTTGGCATCGCCGTCAACGCAGTTGACTGGTCAAAGGCCGATGAGGCGGTTGGTCTGGCCGATCTCATCGTCAACACCACGTCGCTTGGCATGAAGGGCCAACCACCGCTGCTGCTCGATTTGCGCACGCTGCGACCCGGCACGATTGTCGATGACATTGTCTATGTGCCACTCATCACGCCGTTTCTGGCGGATGCCGCGCGGCGTGGCGCTCATATTGTGGATGGTCTGGGCATGCTGCTGCATCAGGCCGCTCCGGCCTTTGCCCGCTGGTTCGGGGTGACGCCGGTTGTCACGCCTGAATTGCGCGCGCTGGTCGAGGCCGATGTGATGGCAGGGCTCAAATGACCTTCGTGCTCGGTCTCACCGGATCGATTGGCATGGGAAAGACCACGACAGCCAATCTGTTCCGGGAGATGGGCGTGGCGGTGCATGATGCCGATGCCACGGTCCACGCGCTTTATCGCGGATCTGCCGTGCCATTGATCGAGGCGGCGTTCCCGGGCGTGGCGAGTGAGGGCATCGTTGATCGCGCGAAGCTCTCGGCCCAGGTGCTGGGCAAGCCCGAGGCGATGGCAAGACTGGAACGTCTCATTCATCCCCTCGTGCGTGAGGCTGAGGGCGCCTTCCTGGCCCGTTGCCGGGACACGCGTGTGCCGGTTGCGGTGCTCGACATTCCGCTGCTGCTGGAGACCGGTCATGGTCGCTGTGATGCGGTCATTGTCGTCACAGCGCCACCGGAAGTGCAGCGCGCCCGCGTTCTCTCGCGGCCGGCCATGACGCTCGAACGGTTCGAGGCGATTCTGGCGCGCCAGATGCCGGATGCGCAGAAACGCCGGAAGGCACATTTCATTGTGGATACCTCTCGCGGGCTGCTTTCAGCGCGCCGACAGGTGCGGTCTATCCTGCAAGCCCTTGCCGGACGCTCCGGCCAGAACCTGTCAGGCTAGATCATGCTGCGCGAGATTGTTCTGGACACCGAAACCACCGGCACCGAAGCCAACAACGGCGACCGGCTGGTCGAGATTGGCTGCGTGGAGCTCATCAACCATTGCCCGACTGGCGAGAGTTTTCATTGTTACCTCAACCCGGAACGGCCGGTCTCTCCCGGCGCGCTGGCTGTGCATGGGCTTTCGGACGCGTTCCTGCGCGACAAGCCACTCTTTGCCGATGTCGCAGCGGCGTTCGAAGCCTTCTGTGGCGACTCGCGCCTGATCATCCACAATGCCAGCTTCGATGTCGGTTTCATCAACATGGAGCGCAAAAAGCTCGACCTGGACCCGCTGATCCAGTCCCGCATTGTCGACACGCTGTCGATGGCGCGGCGCAAGCATCCCGGCGCCTCCAACTCGCTGGACGCGCTCTGCTCGCGCTACGGCATCGACAACAGCAAACGGACGCGCCACGGCGCGCTGCTCGACGCCGAACTGCTGGCGGAGGTCTATATCGAGCTGATCGGCGGCAAACAGGCTGACCTGGGCCTCGGTCCTGCGCGCAGCACTGGCAACATTGTCAACCTGAAGAGTGCCCGTCCGGTGCGACAGCGCCCCGTCATGGCAGTCCTCGATCCAGAGATCATCGCTGTGCACGAGCAATTCGTCTCGAAACTCAGCGGAAGTCTCTGGGCCGATTATCTCGGACTTGCCAAACCTGCAGCAAAGCCTCCCGCCAAGCCAAACTGACGGCGGCCGGCCTGGCGCTCAGGACAGCGGTGTCGCTGCCTGACCTTCGGCCATGCGATCACGATACAGCGTCGCGAAATCCACCGGGTCGATGTAAAGCGGCGGGAAGCCGCCATTGCGCACGGCATCGGCGACGATCTGGCGCGCGAACGGAAAGAGCAGCTTCGGCAACTCGATCATCACAACAGGGTGCATGTGCTCCTGCGGGATGTTCACCAGGCGGAACACGCCCGCATAGGTCAGCTCGAAAACAAAAAGGTTCTCGTCGCCAAGCGCAGCCTTGCCTTCCAGTGTCAGAACCGACTCGAAATCGGTCTCGGACAGCGGGTTGGCCGAAACATTCACCTGAAGGCTGATTTGCGGGCCCTGCTGCTGCTGCCCAAGCGAGCGCGGCGCATTCGGGTTCTCGAAGGAAAAGTCCTTCACATACTGGACCAGCGCATTGATGGCGGCGCCACCGGTGACTTCTGTGGCGCCATTGCCGTTTTCGTTTGCCATCTGCTCGGCCATTTCTTGATCAAATGCGGGGGGCAACTGCACGGCCTGTCGCCGGCAGCCAAGTTCAGCGTTGCGGTATCATGCTTCACGGCTTTGAGACAAGCTGTGCGCATTGCGACAACACGAGGTTTGAGGGCTTTCGTCGATGCCGTGCTGAACAATGTGCCACATGGAAAGCCGCACGGCAGTCAGGCAACTTTCATTGTCGAATTTTCACATATGCCTTTGCAGGAGACTCTGGTGTTCTGGTTGACGCTCGTCCTTGGCCTTTCGGGTCTCGTCGCATCTGCAGAGGCTCAGACGGCAAAAAGCCAGCCGTCAGAGCGCGTGCCGATCGGTATGTTTGCCATTGATCGCACCGAAGTGAGCATCGGCCAGTTCCGCGGCTTTGCGCATGCCACAGGTTTGAGGACGACAGCGGAGCGCGAGGGCGGCGGGTTTGAATTCACCTCGGGCTGGACACGGCGTGGAAGCTGGACTTTTGAGCAACCGCAAGGACGGGCAGGGGCTGACAACGAGCCCGCCGTTCATGTCAGCTGGCAGGAAGCGACCCACTACTGCGCACATGTCGGAGGCCGTCTGCCCAGCATCAGCGAGTGGCGCAGCGCCGCCTACACCGAACAGCGCGCGCAGCCGACAGACGGTTACATCAAGGGTCGCACCTACATTTATCCGACGGGCGATCAGCCTGATGGCATGAACAACAACCGCCGCTCCCATGTGGCCGTCGGCACGACGAAGCCCGGCGTGAACGGTCTTTACGATATGGGTGCCAATGTGTGGGAATGGGTCGCTGATCGTCAGGGTGCCGATGCGCTGACAGCCGGGGGATCCTGGTGGTATGGACCCGCTCAGGCGCGCGCCGATGCCGTCCAGTGGAAGGCTGCTGATTTCTACGCGCTTTATGTCGGCTTCCGTTGTGCTTACGATTCGCCGGGCTAGAGCAAGGCCTGGCTCGGCCCCGGGCATGATCTGCAAGTGCTGACCGGTGACTTGTCGGGTTCGGGGGTGGATGTTACGACCGGCCAGCACCATATCGTTGTGAACATTAACAGGGATGGCCATCTGCCTCCCGCGATCAGGAACACCGGTCATTCACCATGCAAAGTTTTGATCTGACGACGTTGGTTTTCCTTGGGCTGGCAGTCTTCGTTGCCTGGAAGCTGCGCTCGGTGCTTGGCGAAAAGACCGGCACCGAAAAACCTCCGGTTGATCCCTTTGCCCGACGCGATCGGTCAGCTCCGCCTGCAGGCGGGGACACCCAGCGCGAAGGCAATGTCATTCGGCTTCCCGGTGCTGCCAATGACATGTCCGGCGAGAAAGTCGTCACTGCTTCCCGTTGGGCCGGCATTGCCGAGCCGGGCACCGTGCTGGCGACTGGACTGGATGAAATTGCACAGCATGAGCCAGCCTTCGACCCCAAGGAGTTCGTCAATGGCGCCAAGGGTGCCTATGAGATGATCGTCACCGCCTTTGCACAAGGCGACCGCAAGACGCTGAAGGGCCTGCTGGCCAAGGACGTTTTCGAAGGGTTTGAACAGGCCATTACGGATCGCGAGAAGCGCAACGAAAAAGCCGAGACCACATTCGTCTCGATGGAAAAGGCCGAACTTGTTGGCGCTGAAGCCAAGAGCCGGAACGGGCAGGTCACCATCCGTTTTGCTTCCAAGTTGATTTCCTGCGTGCGTGACGCATCCGGCGCCGTCATCGATGGCAGCGCCGAGACTGTCGCCGATGTGACTGACATCTGGACCTTCTCCCGCCAGCTCGGATCGCGTGATCCAAACTGGTATCTGGCCGCCACTGAATCCGGCGCGTGATCCGGCTTGCCCTCCCTCTCCTGATCGGATGGGCATGGACCATGTCGGTGGCACTGGCTGAGACAAGCAGGCCCTCATTGCCTGCAGGGGCGAGCGCAGAGCTGGTCGCATTCCGTGACCTCGCCGGATGGCAGGTCGACGACCACGCAGCAGCCTTCGCCACTTTTCTCGTCAGTTGCCGCAGGACTCCATCCTTGCGCGAAGCGACCCCTGCACCTGTGGCGTTGGGCGCTGCCTGCGAAATCGCATTGAAGCTGGCAGCAGGCGGCACACCCAGCAGTGACACGGCCCGTCGCTTCTTCGAGCAGCATTTCCGGTCGTTTCACATCAGGCCCACGACAGGCCGCGGCTTCACGACAGGCTATTTCGAGCCGGAGTTTGACGGCGCGCGCGCCCGTTCCGATGCCTATCCCGTCCCGGTCTACCGCCGCCCGGCAGATCTTGTGACAAAGATGTCTGGCGACCATTGGCCGGGGCTTGATCCGGCGCTGTCTTCGGCTCGCAAGACGGCATCAGGCCTTGAGGCCTATCCGGACCGCAGCGCCATTGATGCCGGCCTGCTCGCCGGTCTCGGTCTTGAAGTGCTCTGGATGCGCGACGAGGTCGACCGTTTCGTCATGCAGGTGCAGGGCTCGGGCCGCATCCGTCTGGCCGATGGCACGACGGTGCGGCTGGTCTATGCCGGGCGCAACGGCTTGCCTTACACATCGCTTGGCCGCGTGCTGAGCCAGCGCGAAAATAGTCCGCCCGCCGAGATGACGATGGACCGGCTCGTGGCGCGGCTGAAGGCTGACAAGGACTTTGCCCGCAAGCTGATTGCCGAAAACCGCTCCTTTGTCTTTTTCGATGAAGCGCCGAAGTTGAGCCAGACCGCTGGCCCGATTGGCGGCGCAGGCATTTCGCTGACACCTTTTCGCAGCATTGCCGCAGATCGCACCATCTGGGCCTATGGGCTCCCGGCGTGGCTTTCTGGCGAGCTGCCGCTCAGCGCCGGGGGCACCGAACCGTTGCAGCGCCTTGCGATCATTCAGGATACCGGCTCGGCCATCGTAGGGCCTGCCCGCATCGATGTGTTTCTGGGTTCGGGCCCCGAGGCCGGGCATCGCGCCGGTCTTGTGCGGCATCCGCTCGATTTCACCATTCTCTGGCCGAAGGTGCCCACGCCATGAGATCACGCCCGTGAGCGCGCCAAAACGCCGCGACCGTGCGCTGTCGGAGGCCGAGATTGCGCTCTGGACGCAGGTGGCGCGCAGCGCCCGGCCCTTGCCCGGCAAGCGTGCGCCGGAGCCGACAGCGCCGGAGATCGCGGCTGACAAACCGCAAACGCCTGCAAACAAGAGTGCAGCGCACGTCAAGGCCTCGCCGCTCGCGCCGAAAAAGCCTGCGCTCGTCCCGCTTGCGCCTCTTGAGCGCAGGCTGAAGACGCAGCTCAAGCGCGGCATTCAGCCCATCGAGGCGGTCATCGATCTTCATGGCATGCGGCAGGACGAGGCCCATGCCGCGCTGCATCGCTTCATCTGGCGCGCGCAGGGCGATGGCGCCAAGCTTGTGCTGGTCGTCACCGGCAAGGGTGCCGCCGGGCAGGCCCATTCCATGTTTGGCGGCAATGACGAGCGCGGCGTGCTGCGTCGCATGGTGCCGCACTGGCTGCGCCTGCCTGATCTCAGGCCAATGGTGGTCGGTTTCGATGAGGCCGACCAGCGCCATGGCGGCTCGGGCGCAATCTATGTCCGGCTGCGACGTTTGCGCGAGGGCATCTCGTGACGCCGTTCGGGCTCAAGCTGCGCAGCTTGCGCAAGGAGCGCGGCCTGACCATGGTCACGCTGGCCGACGGGCTGGGTGTATCACCGGCCTATCTCTCGGCGCTGGAACACGGCAAGCGCGGACGCCCCACCTTCGCGCTGCTGCAAGGCATCATCCACATCCTTGGCATCATCTGGGACGAGGCGGACGAGCTGATCCGGCTGGCTGATCTGTCTGACCCGCGTGTCACCATCGATACGGCGGGCCTCGAGCCAGCAGCGACCCTGCTTGCCAACCGCCTGTCGCGCGAGATTGGCGGGCTGGACGAGCGCGCGCTGGCAAGCCTTATCGCCGTGCTGGATCAGGCCAGCGCCCGGAGCGCCTGAAGGCCGCCCCTCGTGACTTTTGGCACCCCGTGACCTTGACACCCCGTGACCTGGGCCGCCCTTGACCAGAACCAAGCCGGATGCGACACGCGCGGCCAATCCTTCCGTTCTCTCCGACCCCTGCTTACGGACCTCCCCATGACAGCTCATCGCTATGACGTCCTCGCCCTCGGCAATGCAATTGTCGATGTGATTGCCCGCGCCGAGGAAGATTTTCTGGCCAGGCACGCGCTCACCAAGGGCGCAATGATGCTGATCGACGAGCCGCGCGCCGAGGCGCTTTATGCCGCGATGGGTCCCGGCCTGGTCATTTCGGGCGGCTCTGCCGCCAACACGGTTGCAGGCCTTGCCTCCTTCGGCGGGCGTGGCGCTTTCATCGGCAAGGTGCGCGATGACGAGCTGGGCAAACTCTACCGGCATGATCTGACCGCGCAGGGCGTGACCTTCAGCACCGCCGATGCAACCAGTGGCGCCCGCACGGCGCGCTGCCTCATTGCAGTGACGCCTGATGGCGAGCGCACCATGAGCACCTATCTGGGCGCCTGCCAGGGCCTCGGCGTGGCTGATGTTGATGCTGACACGGTGAAAGCCTCCAAGATTGTCTATCTGGAAGGCTATCTCTGGGACCCGCCAGCCGCCAAGGAAGCCTTCCGCAAGGCCTCCGAACTGGCGCATGCGAATGGCGGCAAGGTGGCGCTGACCCTGTCGGATTCCTTCTGCGTCGATCGCTACCGCGAGGAGTTTCTGGGCCTCATCCGCACCGGCGCGGTCGACATCCTCTTTGCCAACGAACACGAGCTGAAAAGCCTGTATCAGACGGCTGATTTTGACAGCGCCGTGGCGGCCTTGCGCGCCGAGCAAGTGCTGGCAGCCGTCACCCGCTCGGAAAAGGGCGCGATCTGCGTCACCCAGGACGGCACGGTGGCCGAGCCGGTGTTTCCCGTGGAACGCGTGGTCGATTCCACTGGCGCCGGCGATCTCTTCGCCGCCGGCTTCCTGCACGGCCTGACATCGGAGCGCGAGACGCGCGACTGCCTGCGCCTTGGCGCACTCGCCGCCGCCGAAATCATCAGCCATGTCGGTGCACGGCCAGAGGTGAGTCTGAAGCAGCTGGCGAGCGACAGCGGGCTGGGTTGAGGGCACTCCCCCTCCCCCTGCAAGGGGGAGGGTCGGGGTGGGGGTCATGTCG
>JAYWHQ010000166.1:0-16362 GCA_043777655.1 Allobosea sp.
CAGGCATGCGGATCATCCAGCACGGCGCGAGGCTGGGCGATGGTGATGTGCTGGCTCATATGCGGCGTTCCATCAGTTTGCAGCAGACATGGACTTCTCATCCGCCTCATGGAGGTGGCAGGCGACAGACTGGCCAGAACCGACATGCCTGAGAACAGGACGCTCAGCTGCGCAGCGCCCATGGGCCAGCGGGCATCGCGTGCGGAAGGCGCAACCTGCCGGCAGCCTGAAGGCACTGGGCACCTCGCCTGTCAGCTGCTCTGAAGCTGGCGGCAGGGCCTGGCCGACGCGCGGCGCCGCTTTCAGCAGCGCTTGTGTGTAGGGGTGGCGCGGGTTCTCGAAGATGGCATCGCGCGGTCCGGTCTCGACCATGAAGCCAAGATACATCACGCCGATGCGGTCACTGATGAAGCGCACGACCGACAGATCATGCGTGATGAACAGGTAGGAGAAGGCAAAATCATCCTTCAGGTCCATCATCAGGTTGAGGATCTGTGCCTGAATCGAGACATCGAGTGCCGAGACCGGCTCATCGGCGATGATGAGCTCCGGGTTGACCGAGAGCGCCCGCGCAATGCCGATGCGCTGGCGCTGGCCGCCTGAGAACTGATGCGGGTAGCGTGCGGCATGTTCCGCTCCAAGACCGACTTTAGCGAGCAGCTCCATCGCGCGCGCTTGCGCAGCCTCAGCCGTGCCGCCAACGACTTCGCGCCAGGGCTCGACCACGATGTCACTGACCTGCTGGCGCGGATTGAGCGAGGCATAGGGGTCCTGAAAGATCATCTGCATCTTGCGGCGCGCCGGTCGCATGGCCTTTGCGTCATGGCCGGTGATGTCCTCGCCATCAAGCATGATCGAACCAGAGGTCGGTTCGTGCAGCTTGATGATCGTCTTGGCGAGGGAGGATTTGCCGCAACCGCTTTCGCCGACGAGACCCAGCACCTCGCCGCGATGGATGGCGAGACTGACGCCATTGACCGCATGCACGATGCGGCGCGGCGCGCTGATGCGGCCCTTTTCGAAGCGGAGCCGCTCGAAGAAGCCGCCGGAAGCGTCAAAACGCTGTTCGAGCTGATTGACCCGAAGCAAGGGCGCCATGCTCATGCTGTGTCCTCAAGCGGAAAGTGGCAGGCATAGGCACGGCCTGTCCTGTCTGTCACCAGCATGGGCGCATCGGCATGGCAGCGTGGCTCGGCGCGAGGGCAACGCGGCGCAAAGCTGCAACCGACCGGCAACTTGCGGATGTCGGGCACGGTGCCGGGAATTTGCGGCAGTCGCGATCGCCCCTGATGGTTTGCAGGAATCGAGTCGAGCAGGCCGCGCGTGTAGGGATGGCGCGGACCCGCGATCAGCGCAGCGGTTGACCCGATCTCCACCACGCGCCCGCAATAGAGCACCACGATCCGGTCAGCCATCTGCGACACGGCTGCAAGGTCATGCGTGATGAGGATCAGCGCGGTCCTGCGCTGCTCGACCTGCGCTTTCATCAGGCGCAGCAATTGTGCCTGAATGGTGACATCGAGCGCGGTTGTCGGCTCATCGGCGATCAGCAGGCGCGGGCCTGCGATCATCGCGATTGCGATCACGACGCGCTGGCGCATGCCGCCGGAGAACTGGTGCGGATAGGCATTCAACCGGTCTTCCGGCTGGGGAATGCCAACTTCGGTCAGCATCTCGATGCAGCGGACGCGGCGCGCTTCCGGACCGAGATCGGTGTGCAGCGTCAGCATTTCCTCGAGCTGGTTCCCGATGGTGTAGAGCGGGTTCAGCGCCGTCATCGGGTCCTGGAAGATCATCGCGATCTGGCGTCCGCGTATACTCTGCATCACCTCTTCATCGAGCGTCGTCAGTTCGCGCCCGTCGAAAACGATTTCGCCTGCTTCAATCCGGCCGGGCCTGTCGATCAGACCCATGATCGAGAAGCCGACCATCGATTTGCCGCCACCGGATTCGCCGACAATGCCGAGAATTTCCCCCGGAGCGAGATCGAAGGACACGCCATCGACCGCCTTCACCACGCCCCCAAAGGTGTGGAACCAGGTCTTCAGCCCTCGCACCGAGAGCAGCGGCGCATTGCGCTGCGCCATCATTTCAGCCTCGGGTTCAGCTCATCGCGCAGGAAATCGCCGAGCAGGTTGATGCCGAAGACGATCAGCATGATGAAGAGGCCGGGGAACACCGAAATCCACCACAGCCCGCTGAAGAGCACGTCAAAGCCGTTCTTGATGAGCAACCCGAGTGAAGGTTGTGTGATTGGCACACCGACGCCGAGGAAGCTGAGCGAGGCCTCGATCAGGATGAAGGTGCCGACCTGTATGGTCGCGATCACGATCAGCGGTGTCAGCACATTGGGCAGCACATGCTTGAAGATGATCTTGGAATTGGGCAGGCCTGAGACGCGCGCAGCCTGGACATACTCGCGGCTCTTTTCGCGCAGCGTCGCGCCGCGCACCGTGCGCGCGTAGACGACCCAGCCGACAGAGATGAGCGCGATCAGCACCTTGTCGACGCCAGTGCCGAAGGCGGACATCAGGAACAGCGCGATGAGCACTGAAGGAAACGAGAGCTGAATGTCGGCGATGCGCATGATGATCGCGTCAAGCTTGCCGCCATAATAGCCGGCGATCAGGCCCAGCGTCGCGCCAATCAGCACCGAGCCCAGCATGGCCACAAGGCCGATGAACAGCGAAATGCGGCTGCCATAGACGATGCTGGCCCATACATCGCGGCCCTGCTGGTCCGTGCCCAGAAGATACTGTGCTGTTCCACCTTCCAGCCAGACTGGCGGCTTGAAAGCTTCCATGATGTCAAGCTGGCGCACGTCATAGGGGTTCTGCGCCGTGAGGTAGGGCCCTGCCGTCACCAATATGATGAAGCTGATGATGATGACCGTGCCCGCGATTGCGGAGGCGCTGCGCCGCCAGTTATGGGCCAGCTCAGAGACCATGAAACGCTGGAACACCGAGGGTTCGCGGGTATCAGCAGCCATGGCTCAGGCCACCTTGATGCGCGGGTCGATCAGCGCATAGGCCACATCGACAAGGAAGTTGACCATCACGAACAGGAAGGCGACGAACATCAGGTAGACCACGATCACGGGCCGGTCGCCGCGATAGATGGAATCAACCAGAAGCTTGCCAATGCCGGGCCAGGCAAAGATCGTTTCAGTCAAAGTGGCGAAGGCAATCAGATCTCCCAACATCAGCCCAAACACGGTGATGAGCGGGATCAGCGCATTCTTGAGGCCGTGCTTGAACAGCACAACGCGATTGGCAGCTCCCTTGGCGCGGGCAAACTTCACATAGTCCTGGCGCAGCACCTCCATCATCTCGGCACGGATGATGCGCATCAGGATCGCGAGCGTGCCAACCGAGAGCGTGATCGCGGGCAAGATGAGATGCTTGAAACCCTCCCAGCTGGTGAGGCTGGTGCGGATGCCCCAGATCACCGTTGTTGGGCCGCGCCCCGAAGACGGGAATATCTGCAGCTTCACCGCGAAGATGAAGATCAGCACCATCCCAAGCCAGAAGCCCGGCAGCGAGATGCCCACGAGTGAACCCGCCATCAGCGCCCTGCTGCCCGCCCGCTGCGGATAGGCTCCGGCATAGACACCCAGCGGAATGGCCAGCGCGAGCGCCATGATCATGGCAAGGACGACGATTTCCAGCGTGGCCGGCAGCCGCTCCATGATCAGCTGGAGCGCGGGCTGCCGGAAGACGAAGGAGCGGCCAAAATCGCCCTGCAGAAGATTGCCGAGGAAGCGCCAGTATTGCACCAGATGCGACTGGTCCAGACCCAGGATGCGGCGCGCCTGCTCGATCTGCTCGTCCGTCGCATCAAGCGGCACCATCATGTAGGTCGGGTCGCCCGTGAAGCTCATCATCACGAAGACGAGCACCGAGACGATCCACAGAACGAAAATCATCTGGATGAAACGCTTGATCAGATAACCGAACACAGGTGTCCTTCAGGCGTGATCCGCCGGTGGCTTGCAGAGCAGGCCCGGCGCTTGGCCGGGCTTCGAGATACAGGCCGGACCGTCTGCGAAAGACAAAGCTTCGCAGACAGCCCATGCCATGCCATCAAGTGACGTCCATCTCATAGGCCCAGATGAACTTGTCCATGCGCGGAACAACCGTGACGTTCTTCTTTGCCGCGTAAATGTCCTGTTCGTAATGGACCGGAATCATCGGAATGTCCTGCACGGCGATTCTGGTCGCCTCCTGCAGGAATTCATTGCGCTTCTTCATGTCCGAAGTGGCGTCGGCCTTGTCGATCGCCTCATCAAAAGCAGTGTTGGAATAGGCACCACGGTTGGCCTGGCCATATCCTGTCTTGCGGCCGCGGCTGTAGAGCAGCACGTTGTACATGTTGCCGGCATCGCCCGATGGCGTATCCCAGCCGCTCATGATGAAGCTGGATTTGTCGGATGGCACGCGGATGTAGCCGAAGAAATTGGCGCGCGGCATCAGGTTGAGGTTCAGCGTGATGTTGATGCGCGCCAGCATGCTGGCCAGCGCCTGGGCGATGGTGGCATCATTGACATAGCGATTGTTGGTCGTGTCGAGCGTCATGGTGAAGCCACGCTCAAAGCCGGCTTCTTTCATCAGCGCAGCCGCCTTGACCAGATCGAACGGATAAAGCTGCCGGAAGTTGGCGCCGGGCACATAGCCAAGGTGCGAGGACGGTACATATTGCTCGCTTGGCGTCGAGAAGCCGTTCATGACGGCTGTGCGCAGACCGTCGACATTGATGGCGCGCACAATCGCCTCGCGCACACGCCGGTCCTTCATCGGGTTGACCGGCAGGTCAATGGTCGGCGACTTGTCGCGCAGGTCGAGCGCCAGCACGATGTTGAGCAGGCTTGGCCGCGTGATGACGTTGAAGGCGTTGTTGGCGCGCACGCTGGCGACATCGCGCACCGAGAGGTCCTGGATCACGTCGACGCCGCCTGTCAGCAGCGCAGCCGTGCGCGTCGCCGGGTTGGTGATCGGGCGGAAGGTCACACGCTCGACCTTGGCCTTGCCACGCCAATGATCCGGATGCGCCTCCATCACGAGGCGGTCTTCCTTGATCCATTCGACCAGACGATACGGCCCCGTGCCCATCGGCTTCAGGCCGACTTCTTCAGGTGCCCGCCCGCTGGTGTGCTTTTCGCTCATGATGAGGATTTCGGCGAGTGCCATGTGCAGCACGGCATAGGGCTTCGGCGTCTTGAACTCGACTGTGTAGTCATCAATGGCGCGCGCTGCCGAGATGTTGGCCACAAGGCTTGCCATGAGCGCCTTCTTCAGCCGCTCGACCGTGAAGACGACATCCGATGCCTTCAACTCATCGCCATTGTGAAACTTCACACCGCGACGCAGCTTGAACACCCAGGTCGTGTCGTCCACCACCTGCCAGCTTTCGGCGAGGCTTGGCTTGAACTCCAGCTCCGGCGTGCGCTGCACCAGCGCATCATAGAAGTGGTAGAACATGATGTTGGCAGAAAGCTCGTTTGCCGCATGCGGATCAAGGATGATGGCGTCGGCCGTGAGCGCAATGGTCAGGGATTTCGCCTGAGCTTGCGCTGCTTTCGGCAGCAGGGCTGCGGCTGCGGTGGCTGCGAGCGCCGTGCGGCGTGTTAAGGCTCCAAAACGAATGCTGGTCATGACCGTTCTCCCTGTTTCGTTGCTAAATTCTCATGCATCTGCGGCAAGGGCCGACTGGATTTCGACCTGATACCCTTCCGGATCATTGAAAACGAAAGCGCGGATCTTGAGTTCTGTGTTCGAGCGTGGCCCGCGCATGCCTTCGGGATTGTGCGTCATGATCCAGGCGTGCCAGGCATCGACATCGGCGACGCGAATGCAGAGCTGCACCGGCTTGATCGGGTTGGCGCGATGGCTGCCACGCGTCTCGTCCACCAGCCCGACATAACCGCCATCGGTCACGCGATAGATCTTGCTCCAGCCCTGATCGATCGCAAGCGTCAGACCCAGCACATCCTCATAGAAACGCATCGCGGCGGGCAGGTCACGGTAATAGAGAAACGTGATCTGCTTCTGGTTCTCAGAGACAGACGGGCGGCTGGCTTGTGTGTTCAAGAAAGGCTCCTGACTGAGGGCAACTCTTCGTGTCTGCTCAACGTAGCGAAAGAACTGCGCCCGTCGCAATGCGAGTCAAGCATGGCGCCTGCGCACTTCTGGCACACGCGAACGGACACATCCCGGAAGCAAAGCATCCGGAACGTATCAGTTCCACGCCGCAATCAGTGCATCGGCATCTGTCACCACAGCGACTTGCTGCAGCGCGAAGTTGACGGATGCCAGATGCCACTCGGCGTTCATCGTGGAGCAGCAGTCCTCGGGCACGATCATGTAGTAGCCCTTGTCTGCACCCGTCCGTGTGGTGTGCTCGATTGACATGTTGGTCCAAGCGCCGGTGACGATGATGATATCGCGACCCATCGCCTTCAGCGCGGTTTCCAGCCGCGAGCCTTCCCAGGCGCTCATCCGCTGCTTCTTGACGACAAGATCGCCCGGCCTGGCTTCCAGCCCCGGCACGGGGGCAACACCCCAGGTGCCGCGCACAAGGCCCTTTGCATCCGTCAGGCCTTCGAACAGCGGCGCGTTGATGGTCATGCCGCCATAGCCGGGATCGGCGACGAACCAGACATGGATCACGGCGACGCCTTTGGCCCGCGCGGCGGCTGCCAGCCGTGCAGCGTTACCGATGGCATTCTGTTCCTTGCAATGGCTGGGTGAGCCGGAGGCGGCAAAGGCACCGCCCTCCATCACCACATCATTCTGCATGTCCTGAATGATGAGCGCGCACCGGGCAGGATCGAGCACATAGCCCGGTGCCGACTTCTTTGTTCCATTGCGGGCGATGTCTTCGGCCGGACGCGTCTGGGCTGGTGAGCCGCTTGCGCGCGAGCCGCCACCAGCTGTTCTGAGGTAAGGCTGGTTGGTGCTCGGCCCGACCTTTGTGTCGACTGCATAAAGCGAGTGGGTCGCCGTCATGAACAGCGTCTGGAGGTCTGGCCCGCCCCAGGTGAGATTTCCCACCAGTTCCGGCGCGCGCACCTTGCCGATCAGATCGCCTTTTGGTGAATACACCCAGACGCCGCCGGGACCGCAGACCCAGATGTTGCCTTTGGCATCGCATTTCATGCCATCGGGCACACCGGGCTCGGACGTTGCCACAATGCCGGACGCGAAGATGCGACTTGTGCCCAGCATGCCATTGGGCAGCACCTCGAACACGCGGATCAGCTGCTGCTCGGTGTCGTTGATGTAGAGCAGCTTCTCGTCGGGCGAGAAGCATAGCCCGTTCGGCTGGTCGAACATGGTGCGGTCGACCAGCAGCTGTGGCGCGCCGCCTGCGGGCGGGATGCGATAAACGCCTTGGAAGCCAAGCTGCCGCGGCCGCTCGACGCCATAGACCGGCATGCGGCCATACCAGGGATCGGAGAAATAGATCGCGCCGTCCGACTTGACGATCACGTCGTTGGGCGAGTTCAGCTCGCGCCCCTCGAAATGCGAGGCCAGTGTTTCGCGTCGGCCATCACCCCGCTCGCGGACGACTGTGGAGGTCGCGTGCTCGCAGACGATGAGGTTCAGCTCGCCGTCATAGGTCATGCCGTTGCACTTGTTGGCAGGGCGCATGACCTCGCGGATGCCGGACTTGTCCCAGCGGCGGCGCACATCGCCCGGCATGTCCGAGAAGAGCAGGTGATGCTCTTTCGGATGCCAGATCGGCCCTTCGGAAAACGCGAAGCCGGAGCCGAGCTGGCGCACCGGCGACCAGAGATCGAGCAGCTCGTTGAAGGCAGGCGTGATGGCGATGTGCGTTGTCATGTGTCCCTGCCTCCCGACGAATCTGATGGCTATGAGGCCGCGTTACATCGGGAACCAGCTGCGGGCCGGGAGGCTCTGGGTCATGGGGCCGGGGATGGCCATGTCCATGCGCCCGATGACATGACCCGCATGAACCTTCGCCGGCTTGTCATGGACGGGCAGCAGGAAGGTGCCGACGTTCATCAGCCGCTTGATGGCCGCCTTCTCGGCGCGCTTCGAGGTGCCATGGTTGCCGGTCACGCGCGGCTCCATGTGGTGCAGCTCGTGGAACGGGTTCACCAGCTGATCGTTGAAATCATAGATCACGTCGCCGCACAGGATGGCCCGGCCTTCAGCGGTGTCGACATGCACGTTCATCGAGCCTTCGGTATGCGCGCCTGCCGCTTCCAGATAACAGCCGGGGAAAAGCTCGATCATGCCGGTGATCTCGAGGTCTTCGAGACGCAGTGCATCCTTTGTGTGCAGCCGGTCGATCAGATGCTTGATGTCTGGCGCGGGATATTGCGGATGCATCAGGCCCGAGACCGAATATTCCAGCTCGCGTCGGTTGATGATGACGCTCGTGTTCATCGGAAAGAGATCGTCCTTGCCCGCGTGGTCAATGTGCAGGTGCGTGTGGCAGACGTAGCGGACATCGCCCATGCGCACGCCATGCTTCATCAGCTGGTTCTCGATCATGTTCTCGTGGAACTGGAGGCCGCGCATGCCGAGGCTTTCCATGATCTGGTTGCTGCGATAGCCCGTGTCTACCACGACCGGCCAAGGGCCACCGAGAATGAGGAAGCCATAGGTCGGCACGCGCCGTGTCTGGCCGCAGCCGCGCCCAAGCACGAGAAAGCTCGATTCAAGCTCGATGTCGCCAAAGTCGAGCACCTTGATTTCAAGTGGCATGTCAGTCCTCCCGTTTTGTCAATTAATCCAGCCGGTAGACCCGTCTGGCAGTTGTCTCGAAAACCGCGTCGCGCTGCTCAACTGGAACGGCGGCCTGATGTGCTGCGAAAAGTTCGCCATAGTTCGTCCAGAGCTTCTCGATCGGTAAGTTGGAACCGAAGAGGCAGCGCTCGGCGCCGAACAGCGCGCGTGTGTTGCTGGCGATGAAAGCGATGTGCGCAGCGTCGTTCTTGCGCAGAAATGTGCCAAGGCCCGATAGCTTGCTGACAACATTCGGCTGGGCCGCGAGCAGCTCCATGCCATGTTGCCACTGCGCGATGCCGCCGGGCGACAGGTCTTCCAGCATGCCGGCATGTTGCAGCACGAAGGTCACATCCGGGCAGGAAGCTGCAAGCTCGGCAGCGCCCGCCATCTGGCCGGAAAACACCTGCAGATCGAAGCTGAAGCCATAGTCGCCCAGCCGCGCGATGTTCCGGCGCAAGGCGGGATCGCTGCAAAGGTCAGGTCCCTTTGCAAAGCGATAGAGCGCGTTCTCGTGCCAGTGCAGCTGCAGGCGCACGCCACGGACACGCGGGACTTCTGCCAGCGCATCGAGCTGCGGGCGAGCGTCTTCAGCCAGCAGATCGGCATAGGCGACAATGGCAATCGGGAAGCCGGATTGCTCGGAGGCCGTGGCAACGAAAGCCACCTCATCAAGATAGCGATCCGGCGACCAGTTCGCCTGCACATAGACCGCCCCGGTGATGCCCGCAGCTTTTGCGTCCGTGAGATATTCGCCGGCCAGATAGTCGCGCCGGATCGGCTCATAGGGGCCAAAGATGCGTGGCTGCATGGGTCCGGTAAGCCAGGGCAGATCGGTCTGCTGCCAGATGTGGAAATGCGCGTCTATCATGCGGCGCTCACACGGCTGGAGGTGCTCTGGCCTAAAGCGAGGATACGGCGGCAGATGGCGGCTGTGCTGCCACCATCACCCAGCGAGGCGAGCAGAGGGCGGATGGCCGCCAGCGCTTCGGTCTGCGGCTGATAGCCTGCATCGCTGGCAAGCGGTGTCAGCCAGTCGATTCGCCAGGCGCGCGCCGCAAGTCGCTGAACGGCGCTGATCATTGCCGTGGGATCGCCCCGCTCCAGCCCGTCTGACAGGATGACGACCGCCGCGCCGCGCGCATAGCCGGCAAATCTGGGGACTGAAAGAAATGCCTGCAGCGCGTCGCCAATGCGTGTGCCGCCATCAAGGTCAGCGACGAGGCTGGAGGTGGCTGCCAGAGCCTGTTCCGGGTTTTTCGGCTTCAGGGCGCGCGTGAGCCGTGTCAGCCTTGTGCCAAAGGTGAAAACCTCGACACGCGGTGTGGCGTGCAGCAGCACATGTGCGAGCGCAAGGTTGGCGTCCGTCCGCTGCTTCATCGAGCCGGAAATGTCGATCAGCAGCAGGACCGGGCGCGGGCGCTCGTTGCGCCGCCAGCGCCGGAGCACCATCACATCGCCATCCGTGCGAATGGCGGCGCGCAAGCTGCGGGCCAGATCGACGCCCTTGCCGCGCTTTGACTGACGGCGGCGATAGCCACGGCGGCGGGGAAGTGCGGCGGGCAACTCGCGGCTGAAGCGGCGCAGCACCTCGCTCTCGTCGCGCGGTTTGAGCTGGCGGACGGCAAGCGCCTCGGCGCCTGTGGCCTCGCGACCGGTCTCGTTGATCTCCTCGCCGAGGATGATCTCCTGCAGGCCAGTCTCTTCCTGAACCTGCATCTCGTCGTCAGGCTCGAAATTCTGATCGTCGCCGGTCAGGCTTTCTGCATTGAGGAAGTGCAGATCGAACAGCGCATCGAAAACATCGCGCCGATCTGGCGGTGGTGCGAGCGTGGCCACGCCGGCGCGGCGCACCTGCTCGAGGCTTTTCGGGCCCAGCAGCGCGATGGCTGACAGAAAAGCCACCGTCTGCTCCGGCGCAACCATGAAGCCGTGCTGGCGAAGCAGCGTTGCAAACGCCACGAAAGGCCGGGCAGCGGCGGGGAGCCCGATGCTCATGCCGCAATCGCCCCGATGAAGGACTGCATGCGCGGGCGCATGTAAGCCAGGTCTTCCTCATCCTTCAGCGCCACGCCGATGGAGCGGCGGAAGGCTTCGGGCCAGGGGGCGCCTGTGCGGTTGAGCGCTGTCGCAGCCTCTGCCCAGTCCACCGCCTCGGCCACGCCGGGTGGCTTGGTGAGTGGTTCGGTTCGCAGGATCCCGACCGCATGCACCACGGCGCGCGCTGTCGTTTCCGCCACAGCCGATGAGCGCAGCATGATGATCTCGGCTTCGCGCGCGGGATCGGGATAGGCGATGTAGTGATAGACGCAGCGACGGCGCAACGCCTCGTGCAGATCGCGCGTGCGGTTGGAGGTCAGAATCACCACCGGCCGGTCAGCCGCGCGCAAGGTGCCGCGCTCGGGGATCGAGATCGAGAAGTCGGACAGGAACTCGAGCAAGAAGGCTTCGAATTCATGGTCCGAGCGGTCAATTTCGTCGATCAGCAGGACGGTGGATTCAGGTCGCCGCAGCGCTGTCAGCATCGGCCGCTCGATCAGGAAATCATCGCGGTAGATGTCGATCATTTCGCCTTCCTTGGCCTGACGGATCGCGAGCATCTGGCGGGGATAGTTCCACTCGTAGAGCGCCGCCGAGGCGTCAATGCCCTCAAAGCATTGCAGCCGGATGAGCTGGCGTCCGAGAATGCCGGCCAGCGCCTTCGCCGCTTCCGTCTTGCCAACCCCGGGCGCGCCTTCGAGCAGCAGCGGCTTGCCCAGCGCCAGCGAAAGATAGCCTGCCGTCGCGATGCCGTCATCAGCCAGATAGAGCGCGGATTTCAGCGCCTCGGCGAGCGCCTCCGGGCTTGAAATTCCGGCAACGGTGGAGCGCAGCGCCATCAGCCACCTCGTCGCGTTTGTGGGCGCACGCCGCCATTGGCCTTGATGCCGCGCAGGACCTTTTCAGGCGTGATCGGCAGGTCGTTCACGCGCACGCCGACCGCGTTGTAGACCGCATTGGCGATGGCCGGGAGAACCGGGTTGGCGCACATCTCGCCCGGGCCCTTGCCGCCATAAGGGCCATCCGGCGCAGGGCGCTCAAGCACAGTCACTGAATAGGGCGCAATGTCGCCGGGACCGGGCATCAGATATTCGTTGAAGTCACGCGGGCCGTGCTCGGGATTGGGATAGTAGGGCTCGGGCGTCTCGTAGAGCGCGTGGCTGATGCCCATCCAGGCGCCGCCAACGAGCTGCTGTTCCACCATTTTCGGGTTGAGTGCGCGGCCAAGCTCATAGGCCGAGGTCATCCTGATGACCGTCACTTCGCCGGTCTCGTCATCGACCTCGACATCGGCCACGAGTGCGGCATGGGCGAAGGCCGTGTTGGGATTCATCTCGCCGGTTTCCGGGTCAACCGCCGAAAGCGGATAGAGAAAGATGCCACGCCCGGCGATGGTCTTGCCCTGCTTGAACTGTGCGGCCTGCGCCGTTGCCTTTACCGTGATGGTGCGCGAGGGCGCGCCCTTCACATGGATGTTGCCTTTCCCATCGGTGACCAGATCGCTGGCGTTGACTTCCAGCTCTTCGGCTGCGGCTTCCATCAGCACGCCACGGGCCTCGCGTGCAGCGGCGATCACGGCATTGCCCATGCGGTGCGTGCCGCGCGAGGCAAAGCTGCCCATGTCGTGCGGACCGGTGTCGCTGTCAGCCGTGTCGACATAGACATCCTCGACAGGCACGCCGAGCGTCTCTGCTGCGATCTGCCGAGTCACCTGTTTCATGCCCTGGCCAAGATCGATGGCCGAGAGGGCGACTGTAAACTTGCCATCGGGGTTCGAGTGGATCAGCGCCTGGCTGGGGTCACCGCCCAGGTTCATGCCGATCGGATAATTGACGGATGCGAGCCCGCGTCCCGGATACTTGGCCATGATCAGCGCCTCCTGATGCCAAAGACGGAGGAGAAGCGTGCGGCGTCTGGCTGTGCCTGCGCGGGCGCCGCCGGGCTCGCAGGTGCTGCATTCGCAGGTGTTGCACTCACAGGTGCTGGCTGCGGTGCCAGAGGCGCTGCACTCGCCATCGGCTGATAGGCCGGTGCAGGCGCAGCCGCTGCTGGCCGATAGGGCTCATATTGCGGCACGGTGGCGGGCACGGCCCGGCTGTCATTCGCCCCTTCCATGATCGGAGGCTTGGTGAAAGCGATGCGCATCGTGCCGGCCGGCAAGGTCTGGGTCGAGCGGCCAGCGCGCGTCTCGGGCCGGTTGATCTGGCCGTTCTGGTCGATGGGCGTGGCCGGGATTTCGGCGCGCGCGCCGCCGCCGCCAGTCAGCGAGGACTGGCGCTTCGCTTCAGCCGAGAGGGGCCAGTTGGCCTTCTCGGCTGTCACCTGCACGCATTCGATCAGCGCCGTGTTCTTGGCGATGCGGCGATGCGCCTTCATGTCCCCGTCGCGATAAGCGTTGAGGATGCGGAACTCCATCGGGTCCATGCCGCAGGCCTCCGCGCCCTTGTCCATATGGACCTCGAGCGCGAAATCGACCGCCGTGATGCCGAAGCCGCGCATGGCAGTCGACGGGCAGCGGTTGGTGTAGGTCACATAGATGTCGGAGGTGACATTCGGGATGGTGTAGGGGCCCGGCAGATGCGCGGTGCACTTGATTGCGGCGTAGCTGGACAGCCGTGTGTAGGCGCCGGCATCAAAATAGCTGCGGACATGGCGGGCGATGATCCGCCCGTCGCGCATGATGCCATCCTTGACGTAGATACGCTCGGCGCCACGCGGGCTGCCATAGAGCATCTCCTCCTCGCGATCGAGCACATAGCGCACTGGGCGGCCTGTCAGCATGGCGCCGAGCGTCGACAGCGTCTCTGTCAGCGTGTCGACCTTGCCACCGAAGCCGCCGCCGACTGTGCCGCCGATGAAATGCAGGCGGTTGGATTCAAGGTTCAGGATCTTGGCGACCGTGCCGAGGCCGAAGAAGAGCCCCTGCGCGCAGGAATGGACCACGTAGCGGTCATTCTGTTCCGGTGCTGCAATGGAGCCATTCGTCTCGGTCGGCGCATGCTCGATGGGCGACATCTGGTAACGGTCATCGACAATGAAATCCGCCGAGGCAAAGGCCTTCTCGGTGTCGCCGAAGCGCAGCTTCTGATGGTCGAACTTGTCGTGATACTCGAAGTAATTCCCGGGATAGGTGTCGTTGACGACGGGCGCGCCCGGCTTCAACGCGTCCTCGACATCAAAGACGGTGGGCAGGGGCTCATAGTCGACGCGGACAAGCTTGCGGGCTGCGAGCGCCTGCTGCTCTGTGTCAGCGATGATCGCGACGACGGGCTCGCCCAGATAGCGCACCTTGTCGACAGCCAGCGTCGGCTCGTCATCCTTGCCGAAGTTGATGAGGCTCAGCAGCGTGTTCTTGTTCACCGGCACATCCGCGCCGCGCAGGATGCGCTTGACGCCCGGCGCACGCTCGGCCGCCGAGACATCGATGTTGCGGATGCGGGCATGATGATGCGGGCTGCGCACGACCTTGAGATGCAGCAGCCCCTCAAAGGCATGGTCATCGAAGAAGGGCGAACGCCCCGTCACATGGCCTGGCGCATCCTGGCGCTGGACACCCTTGCCGATGACGTTGAGATTGTCATCGCGCTCGGCTGCGAAGATATCCTTGCGAAAATCGAGCATCGTCGCTTCCTCTCAGTTCGCTGTCCGTGCCCGGTTGCCCTGGGACACGGCAAGGATGGCTTCGATGATGGGCTCATAGCCCGTGCAGCGACAGATGTTGCCGGCGATGCCATCAATCACCTCCTCGCGGGTGGGCGAGGGGTTCTTGGCCAGCAGGGCCCTGGCGGCCGTCAGCATGCCCGGCGTGCAGAAACCGCATTGGGCGGCGAAATGCTCCATGAACGACTTCTGCAATGGCGAAAGCTCTGGCCCATTGGCCATGCCCGACACGGTCTCGACAAGCTTGCCTTCGCAGGTTGCAGCCAGCGTGAGGCAGGCGAGTTGCAGCTCGCCATCCACCAGCACGGTGCAAGTGCCGCAGGTGCCCTGGCCGCAGCCATATTTTGGGCCAAAATCGTTCAGGCCACGGCGCAGCACTGTCAGCAAGTTGTCGGCGGGGTCAGCGAAGGTGGCGCGGTCGGAGCCATTGAGGCGGAACTGGATTGGGGTTTTTGCCATCTGTCTGTCCTCACGCCTCGCCCGCGAGCAGGCGCCCGAGATGCACTGGCAGCACCTCGCGGCGATACCATTCGCTAGCGATGGCATCGGTTGCCGGGCGGACGCCTTCCAGCGACGCCGCTTTCGCAGCTGCAATCGCCGACGCGTCCAATGCCTTGCCGGACAAGGCCCGCTCGACGCCCAGCGCGCGGATGGGCGTTGGTGCCATGGCGCCATATGCCACGCGGGCATTAGAAATCCTGCCGCCGGAGAGTGGCAAATGCGCGGCAATTGTCAGCACGGAAATGCCCTTCGGCTTCACGCGGCTGACTTTGCGAAAGTGAAAATCGGCGGCGTTCTGCGGGCGGCTGAACTGGACTGAAGCCACGAGCCCCTGGCCGCCGCGCGCGCGGGCACTGAGGAACTCTTCAAGCGCCACCGCACGCGGCGCGCCATAGCCTGATTGCAGCATCACCTGTGCATCCAGCGCCAGGAGTGCGACTGTGAAATCGCCGTAGGGTGTTTCGGCAAAGAGGTTGCCGCCAATCGTTGCCATGTTGCGCACGGCTGGCCCGCCGATGGCGCGCGCCGGTGCGTGGAGAAAGGCAAGGTCGCGGTTGGCCAGCACAGCCGCCATGGTCACGCCAGCGCCAAGCTCGGCCCTGGCACCATTGGCGTTGATCTGGCGATAGGCAGGATCGGTCAGGCGCAGGATGACACCTTCGGTCATCCGGCCCTCGTTCACCTCGCGCATCACCAGCGTGCCGCCCGAGAGCAGCCGCACGTTGCGGTCAGAGGTCAGCACGCCTGCGGCCTCCGCCATGGTGGACACACTGCGCAGCTCAATGGGCATGATGATGATCCTTCCCGCATGGCAGAGCAGCTGAGACAGCAAACATCACAGCGCTCCCTGCAGCTCTGGCAGCAGGCGCACGGCCTCGATGCCGGCTGCATAGACATCATCGCCGACGATCTGGGCCAGCTCCGCCTCGCGGCCGGCAGGCGTGGTGAAATTGCCTTCCCAGCGCCAGAAGCTGCGGTTGCCGTCGGTCACCGGCAGCAGCCGGACATGGGAGACATAGTTGAACAGCGGGATGGGCGTATCGAGCAGGCAATAGCTGTAGGTCATCTCGACATCCGACAGCGCCAGCAGTTGCTCACGAAGCTCGCTGCCATCCTTGAGCGTGAACTTGCGGATGCAGCCGACCTTGTCGGACGGGTGACCACGCTCGATCGTGCTCTGGTCGACAATCGGATGATACTGGTCATGCCCGTTGAAATCACGCAGCACGGCCCAGAGCCGGTCAACCGGCACATCCAGAATGGCGCTGCGGACGACCTTTGGCACCTCAGCCTCCGAACGCGCGCTTGAGCGCGTCAAAGCCGCCCTGGAAGACATTCGTGCCTATGCCGTCGACAAGACCCGCTTCTTCGCTGGCGGCACAATCGAACTCGGCGGACCACTCGATGA
>JAYWHQ010000167.1:0-4475 GCA_043777655.1 Allobosea sp.
GCCAGTTCCGGCGTCTTGTCCGGCCAGCCCAATGTCGAGAAGGGCCAGAGCGCGGACGAGAACCACGTGTCGAGCACGTCGGGATCGCGCATAAGCTCGACCTCCGTACCCCACTTCGCACGGGCCGCAATCCTCGCATCGGCCTCACTGGCGGCCACGACGTAGTCGCCATCGGGGCCATACCAGGCCGGAATCTGGTGGCCCCACCAGAGCTGGCGCGAGATGCACCAGGGCTCGATGTTCTCCATCCAGCGGAAAAAATCGGCCTCGCCTTTCGCCGGAATGATGCGCGTCTGTCCGGAGCGCACAGCCGCCATGGCCTTCTCGGCGAGCGGCTTCACGTTCACATACCATTGCTCGGTGAGATAGGGCTCGATCACCACGCCGGAGCGGTCGCCATGCGGCACGGAATGCACATGCGGCTCGATCTTGTGGAGCAGGCCCAGCGCATCAAGATCAGCCACGACGCGCTTGCGCGCCTCGAAACGGTCCAGCCCGCGATACTGTTCAGGCGTATTCTCGTTGAGGCTCGCATCCTTGTTGAACAGGTTGATGACCTGGATCGCAGGGTGGCGGCGCGCCACTTCATAGTCGTTGAAATCATGGGCAGCCGTGATCTTCACAGCACCGGTGCCCTTCTCAGGGTCGGCATATTCATCGGCAATGATCGGGATGATGCGGTTGACCAGCGGCAGCAGGACGCGCTTGCCGATCATCCAGCCCAGCCGCTCGTTGTCAGGATGCACGGCGACAGCGCCATCGCCCAGCATGGTCTCGGGCCGGGTCGTCGCAATGGTGATGAAGGTGCGGTCGTCTTCGCTATCGTATTCAACGCCTTCCAGCGGGTAGTTGAAGTACCACATATGCCCCTTGATCTCGATCTGCTCGACCTCAAGGTCGGAGATCGCGGTCAGGAGCTTGGGATCCCAGTTGACGAGGCGCGTGTCCTTGTAGAGCAGCGACTTGCCGTCCGGGCCCCTGGCCTCGTGCAGCTTGACGAAGAAATCGATCACCGCCTGCTGCATCTGGCCTTGCTCGCCATCAGCCCGGTTGCCCATGGTGAAGCGCTCGCGGCCCCAGTCACAGCTCGCGCCAAGGCGCTTCAGCTGGTTGACGATGATTCCCCCGCTCTCTTCTTTCCAGTTCCAGACTTTCTCCAGAAAAGCCTCACGACCCAGCTCGCGGCGTCCCTGCTGCTGGCGCTCCATCAGCTGGCGTTCGACCACCATCTGGGTTGCGATGCCGGCATGGTCCGTGCCTGGCTGCCAGAGCACATCCTTGCCGCGCATGCGCTCGTAGCGGCACAGAATGTCCTGCAATGTGTTGTTGAGCGCATGCCCCATGTGCAGCGAGCCAGTCACATTCGGTGGCGGAATCACGATGCAATAAGGCTCGGCACCGGCGCGCGACTTGCGCCCAACACTGAAAGCATCCGCCGCCGCCCAGGCCGCCGCCACACGCGCCTCGACAGAGACCGGGTCAAACGCCTTTTCCATGCGCAAGGTCACGGGTGTGGTGTCGTCAGAGGCATCTGCCACTGGTTGGGCGGGGTCTTGCTGCGTTGGATCTTGCATCATCTTGTTCCAAAACAAAGCGACCGGGCAAATGCCCGGCCGGATAGTCGCTACCGAAAGCTGCCGCCGTTAAAGGCCGCGTGAGCCGCGCCGTCAACGTCTGATCGTTATTGCAGACCGATCAACCGCGACCGCCGCGCGCAACGCGCTCGATTTCAGCGCGCACAAGCCGCTCCACCATTGAAGGCAGGTTCTCGTCCAGCCATGACTTCAGCATCGGCTTGAGCATGTCCTGCACCAGATCATCCATGGTGCGGCCATTGTTGGCCAGGATCGTGTGGGACAAGGCGCCGAAGGCATTGGCAACAGCACCGCTGGCCTGCGCCGAAATCAGGCCGGGCATGTCCATCTGGGGAGCCGGAGCGACGGGCACCGGAGGCAGCATCACGGGCGCTGAAACGGGTTCGGGCATGGCGGGCGGGATGAACTGCACAGGTGGCGGCGTAAAAACAGGTTCCGGCTCTGGCTCAGGCGCCGAAATCTCACTGAACAGCAGATCAATGTCATCCTGGCTTTGTGGCTCTTCTTCTGCAGGTGTCGCCTCGATCCCCAGATCAAGCGCCTCGACCGCGGGTGCCGACACAGGCTCGGGCGCGCGCGCAACGGGTGGCGGTGGCGGTGGTGGCGCGGCAGCGACAACCTGCGCTTGCGGAATGCTGTCAGTCACTGGTGCAGCTGGCTTGACCTGGTCGTCAGCAATGATGCGACGAATCGAGGCAAGGATTTCTTCCATGCTCGGTTCGCTGGCTTTTGGCTGCGCGCTCATATGATCTCCGCCTCGCTCGCAACGACGCTGACAGAATCAGCAACTCTTGAGCGCTGACTATTTCACGCATCAGCCTGCATGCAAGGCAATCGGGTGAAAGCGACGACAAACCGGTGGAAAATGACGCAAACTAACGCCCGTCAGGCACCTGCGTGCCCCACCAAAGATCGCGAACCTGCTTGTAGTGCTGACTGGGGTCATGCTCGGCGACCTTCAGGCCGAGTGTGCGGGCCGAAAGCTTGCCGGTGGCCGAAAGGGTCGAATAGGAAGCGACAACACGGTCGCGTTGCGCGGTCACGAGCGACGAACGTGCCGTCAGCAATTCCTGCTGCGCGTTCAGCACATCGAGCGTCGTGCGTTGGCCCACCTTGGCCTCCTCGCGCACACCGTTCAGTGCCGTTTCTGCGGCCTGCACCTGTGCCTGGGCGGCCACAATCTGTGCCTTGGCAGCTTCAAGCCCGCCCCAGGCCGAGACAACGGCCGCGCGAACCGTGTCACGCGACGTATCCACATCGATGCGGCGCTGAGATGCCGTTTCCTTGGCCTGGCGCGTGCGCGAATACACCTGCCCACCTTCGTAGATCGGGATCGTCAGGCGCGCGACAGCGCTCGCCGTGTTGCGCTCATCGTTGTTGGTCGAGAAATCATAGCGCTTCGACAAAGTGCCAGTGACGCCCAGCGTCGGATACAGATCAGCTTCCGTGACCTTCACCTGAAGCTCGGCAGCATCAACGCCGTGCATCGAAGCGATGACTGCCGGATGCCCGCGCAGTGCATGGGCCAGCGCGTCATTGATGTTCTTGGGCAGCAGTTTCTCGACCGGCTTTCCCGGCGCAAGCTTCTTGGGCTCGACACCAACATTCTGGCGATAGCGCGCGATGCTTGTCTTGAGATTTGATTGTGCGAGCGCCTGCTGCGAGCGCGCCTGCGCCAGACGCGCCTCGGCCTGCGCCACATCGGTACGCGTCACTTCGCCCACCTGAAAACGGTCGCGCACCTGACGCAGCTGCTCCTCGATCACCTCGCCATTGTTCTGATTGAGGTTGAGAATGGCTGTGTCACGCAGCACGTTCATGTAGGACGTGGCCGCATCAAGCAGCACATTCTGCTCGGAGTTGCGCAGTGTCTCGCGCGCGCCAAGCACCTGCGATTCGGCCTGGCTGACCGAATTTCCGGTCTTGCCGCCGTTGAAGATCGTCTGGTCAATCGTGAGCGCGCCACCACGGGGCACTGTGCGCGATGTCAGCGCGTTAACGGCACCATTCGCGCCAGGCGTGCGTGCATCGCTCAACTGCAAGCCAAGGTCGCCGGAAGCGTTGATTCTCGGGCGATAGCCCGACAAGGCCTGCGGGACGTTTTCGTTGATCACGCGGACGGCGGCACGCTGGGCATTGAGTGTCGGGTTGGCAGCGTAAGCTTTGGCGAGTGCCGCTTCGATGGTCTGCGCAGTGCCGGGAGCGGCGCTGGCAACAACCATTGCGCCCGATGATGCAACGAGCAGAAGGGCGCTGCGCAGCGCGCGGCTCACGAGGCTTTTGTTCGATGAACGCTTCATCACTCGACCTTCTGTCACGCAACGGACCAACCGTTGTTGGCAGCTCCTGCCACCTGTCTTCTTAGCGTCCATCAGGTCGAACTCCAACGCAACAAGCGGACCTGAGACACGCTCCCTTCGCAAGTGCCACAAAAATGCGACACTTCAACTCGCATCAAAACGCAAACGCTGCAGGTTTGCGGAATTCCTCGAGCAAAGGAGCGGCTGCATCAAACACAGCCCGCCCCGACACTCCATCACCATTGCGTTGATAAAGCATGACTTTCGCAGATCGCCCGATTCCCTCAACAACAACGAGTCGGCCACCGGGCTTCAGGATGTCCAGCAAAGCTTGTGGACGCTGCTCGCAGGCACCGTTGACGAGGATGGCATCGAACTCAGTGGCTGGAATCGCAGCGACAATCGAAACCTGGTCTGCTGTCGCTGCGGCCAGCGCAACGGCTGCGTTCTGACGCAGGCCTTGGTCCGCTTCGCAAAGCGTAACATTCGCACCGCAGGCGGACATCATCGCAGCACCATAGCCAGTGCCGCCAGCATACTCGAGCGCACTCTGGTCTCTTCGCAACGCCAGGGCTTGCAC
>JAYWHQ010000168.1:0-4450 GCA_043777655.1 Allobosea sp.
AACGCAGCCGCTGTTCGATGAGGCTGCCCGTCTCGGGCTCGCCTTTTCGCTGGGCTATGCCGAGCTGACGGTGGAGAACGGCCAGACCCGCCGCTTCAACGCGCAGATCATGGTCGACAAGTCAGGCCGCATCATTGGCAAATACCGGAAAGTCCATCTGCCCGGCCATGCCGAACATGAGCCATGGCGCGCCTTCCAGCACCTGGAAAAGCGCTATTTCGAAGTGGGCAATCTGTCCTGGCCGGTCTGGCGCGCGGATGAGGCGCTGCAAGGCGGCCTGTTCGGCATGATGATCTGCAATGACCGGCGCTGGCCTGAAAGCTATCGCGTCATGGGCTTGCAGGGCGTCGAGATGATCCTGTTGGGCTACAACACGCCACGCCACAATCCACCTTCGCCGGAGCAGGACCGGCTGGGCGATTTCCACAACCATCTCGTGATGCAGGCGGGCGCCTACCAGAACGCCTGCTGGGTCATTGGCACGGCCAAGGCCGGGGTCGAGGAGGGTTGCGAACTGATTGGCGGCTCCGCCATCATCGCGCCATCGGGCGAGATTGTCGCGCAGGCGCTGACACTCGATGACGAGTTGGTGGTGGCGCGCTGCGATCTCGACAGGGTGCGCAGCTACAAGGACTGGATCTTCAATTTCGAGCGCCACCGCGAGCCCGAGCAATACCGCTTGATTGTCGAGCGCAAGGGCGTTCGTGAACCGGACTGACACCTGAGAAAAACAGAGGAAACACCATGAGTCATGATCTCATTTTGAAGGGCGGCCGGGTCATCGACCCCTCCCAGAACCATGACGGCATTTGCGATGTCGCCTTCGCCAATGGCAAGGTTTCCGGCTTTGGCCGCGACCTGAAGGCCGGTTCCGAGACCGAAATCCGCGATGTCTCGGGCTACATTGTTTCACCCGGCCTCATCGACATGCACACCCATGTCTATTGGGGCGGCACGTCGCTCGGCATCGATGCCGACGAGTTCTGCCGCACCTCCGGCGTCACCACCTCCATCGACACGGGCAGCGCTGGCCCCGGCAACTGGGCCGGCTTCCGCAAGCATGTGATCGAGCCGAGCCAGGCGCGCATTCTGGCCTATCTGCATGTCTCGTTTGCCGGCATCTATGGCTTCTCGAAAACGGTGATGGTGGGCGAGAGCGAAAACATCAAGCTGATGGCGCCAGCTGAATGCGCTGAGGTGGCCGACAAGAACCGCGATCTGATCGTTGGCATCAAGGTGCGCGTCGGCCTGCATTCCTCGGGCGATCAGGGCATCCATCCGCTCAACATGGCGTTGCAGGTGGCGGAGGAAACCGGCATGCCGCTGATGGCGCATATCGACCATCCGCCGCCATCCTATGAGGCCGTGCTTGACATGCTGCGACCCGGCGATGTGCTGACGCATGCCTTCCGGCCTTTCCCGAATGCGCCTTGCACCGCGCAGGGCACGATCAAGAAGGCTGTGCTGGATGCGCGCAAACGCGGCGTCTTCTTTGACATCGGCCATGGCAAGGGCTCGTTCTCGTTCAAGACGACGCGCGCCATGCTGGCCAATGGCTTCGAGCCGGACACGATCTCGTCGGATGTGCACGCGCTCTGCATCAATGGTCCGGCTTTTGACCAGGTCACGACCATGTCGAAATTCCTGTGCATGGGCATGAGCCTGTCCAACGTCATCAAGACCTCGACGATGAATGCGGGTCTCGCCCTCCAGCGCACCGAATATGGTTCGCTGAAGGTGGGCTCGCTTGGCGACGCCACGATCCTGACGGTGAAGGAAGGCAAGTTCGACTATGTCGATGTCGTCGGCGAGCACCTGATCGGCAACCAAAAGATTGTTTCCGAAGGCGTGGTGCTGAAGGGCAAGTGGTGGCACCCCAAGCGCTCGAACAAGTTCGCCAAACTGCAAAGGGCAGCCCAATGAGCGCTGAAGCCAGACTGAAAGAACTCGGCCTGACCTTGCCGGAGATGCCGGCGCCCATTGCCAACTACGTGCGCTTCAAGCGTGTGGGCGATCTGGTTTTCCTTTCGGGGCAGGGGCCGCGTCTTGCGGATGGCACCATTCCCACCGGCAAGGTCGGCAACCAGCCCGACAGCGAGGTCAGCGTGGCGGAAGCTTATGAGCATGCCAAGCTGACCGGCCTCGGCCTGCTGGCTGCCATGAAAGAAGCAGCGGGCTCGCTCGACAAGGTCGAGGTCATCAAGCTTTTGGGCATGGTCAATGGCGATCCGACTTTTGGCGATCAGCCGAAGGTCATCAATGGCTGCTCTGACCTGCTGGTCGCTGTGCTCGGCGAGCGCGGGCGCCATGCCCGCTCTGCGGTCGGCATGGGTTCCCTGCCGCACAACATGACCGTAGAAATCGAGGCGATCATCCGCATCCTGCCGTAAAGAGCCCGCAATGACCCTGCTTGCCGAAGAGATCGCCCGCACATTCGGCACGCCTGCCGTGGTCATTGATCTTGATGTGGTCGAAGCCAACATCGCCACGCTTCAGGCCGAATGCGATGCGGCGGGCGTCGCCAACCGCCCGCACATCAAGACGCACAAGTCCCCGGAACTTGCCCGGATGCAGATCGCAGCCGGTGCCATCGGCATCACCTGCCAGAAGCTGGGCGAGGCCGAGGTCATGGCCGATGGCGGGCTGGATGACATCCTCATCAGCTACAACATTCTGGGCGAGGAAAAGCTCGGGCGTCTCAGTGCGTTGATGCAGCGTGCAACGATGACGGTGGCGGCTGACAATCCGGTGACCATTGCCGGTCTTCCACAGGCCGCCAGCATTGCCGGACGCGACCTTGCGGTGGTGGTGGAATGTGACACAGGCCGCAAACGCGCCGGTGTCGAAACGCCACAAGAGGCGGTCGAGCTGGCCAGGCTGATCGCAGCGAGCCCCGGGCTCACCTTTGCAGGCTTTCTGATGTATCCGCCTGAGGATGGCTGGCCGCGCTCGCAGGCCTTCGTCGATGTGGCGATGGAAGGCATTCGCGCGGCCGGGCTGGACGCGCGCATGATCTCGACCGGCGGCTCGCCCAATCGCCCCCATATTGGCAAGCTGAAGGGCGCAACTGAGCACCGCTCCGGCACCTCGATCTTCAATGACCGGATGCAGATGGCAGCCGGTGTGGCCCAGCTCAAGGATTGCGCGCTAAGTGTCTACACCACGGTCGTCAGCCGTGCCGGGCCCGAGCGCGGCATCCTTGATGCGGGTTCCAAGACGCTGACCACTGATACCGGCGGGCTGGATGGCCACGGCCTGATCCTCGAACATCCGCAGGCCCGCATCGCGCGCTTTGCCGAAGAGCACGGCTTTCTCGACCTCGCCGCCTGCAATGACCGCCCGAGCGTTGGCGACATCGTGCGTGTCATCCCCAACCATGTCTGCGTCGTGGTCAACATGGTCGACCGGCTGGTGACCGTGCGTGGGGACAAGCTGGTGGGCGAGTTGGCCGTGGCGGCGCGGGGACGGCTGGGGTAGGGCCTGCCTGTCATTCCGGGGCAACGCGAAGCGATGAATCCGGAACCCACAAACGCCCATTTCGCAGCCGTTTGAACTGGTTTTGCCATGGCTTGAAGCCGATGTGCGTATGGGTTCCGGTTTCCGCTGGTGCGGCCCCGGAATGACGATTTGAATTGCATCCGCTGCAACTTTTCGCGCGTAGCCGCATTGCTGACTTGATTGCAGCGATAGACGGAGCTTGCCATGATACTTGATGCGAAACCGGACACTGCCAGCTCGCCAGCAGGCTTCAGCCGCCGCTTGCTGCTGGCATCTGCATTTGCTGGACCAATTTCAGCCTGTTCGCCTCTTGGCGCCTTCAACATCGTCGCAGGCGCCGATGATGGCGCGCGGCAGGTGGTGTCAGGCGCAAGTTTCGGCAGCCATCCGCGCCAGCGGCTCGATGTCTATGCGCCATTGACGCAAGGGGCCCCGGCACCGGTGATCTTCTTCATCTATGGTGGCTCCTGGAACAGCGGCAGCCGACAGGATTATGCCTTTGTCGGGCAGGCCCTCGCGTCGCGGGGCTATGTCGTGGTGATTGCCGATTATCGGCTGGTGCCGGAAGTCGTGTTCCCGACCTTTGTGGATGATGGCGCGCTGGCTCTGCGCTGGGTGCAGGACAATATCGCGACCTATGGCGGCGACGCGCGCCGCATCGGTCTCGCCGGGCATTCTGCGGGCGCCTACAATGCACTGATGCTGGCATTGGACGGATCGTTTCTGCGTCGCGCCGGTTTCGAGGCAGCGCGCATCCGGGCGGTTGCCGGGCTGGCCGGTCCTTACGACTTCTTCCCGTTCGATTCAGGCGTTGCGGTGGCGGCTCTCGGGGGCTGGCCTGATCCGCGCCAGACACAGCCAATCAATCTTGTGCGCGGTGCCATCCCGGCCGTTTTTCTGGCGACGGGAGACGCCGACACAACGGTGAAGCCACGCAACACCCAAGCGCTGG
>JAYWHQ010000169.1:0-4440 GCA_043777655.1 Allobosea sp.
CATGTGAAGGGCAGCAATTGCAAGCTCTGGAACGAGTCAGGAACGAAAGAAGCCCGAATCACTGACTCGTGCAGAATCAGGATCTGTTCCCTTCAACATCTTGTGGCTGAATGGTTTTTGGCAGCCATATCTGTCTTGGGGCCGGATCTTTGGTGGGCCCTTGCCGCCACAAAAGTTAACGCGACTGGCTGATGCAGCCACATTGCCTGTGAACGAACATCTGTCTGGAAACCTAAAGGCCTGCAGCCCGCCGGGAAGCTCCGCGTTAACACCTGGAAGAATGCAGGAACGGAACCGGCACGAATCACTGACGCGTTAATGTTCCGGCTTTATCCGACAACTTTCACCACGATCATGGCCACTCCCATTAACCATGATGCTTGCTTCAAACATGCCAAAGCCTGCGCCCGTTAAGGCACCTGTCCTGCTTTGGAACAGGACTTCTGGTTTGATTCAGTCAGCGGGTGGAGGCTGTGACGCCGGGGGCTGCCACAAAGCGCGTGGCCTCGATGACGGCGGTGCCGATCATCGTCTTCACCGAGACGCGGACCGGCGCCACCAGCCTTGTGCCGGCAACCGGCGCGAGCCAGGTGGAAATGTCGCGGTTCTCGGCCATGAATGATGTGGCCTTGCGCAAGGCGCGGTGGCCGGCAATGGGCACATAGCGCGCATTGCAGACAAAGACCTCGCCCTGGAAACCATCGATCTTGATGGATTTGGTGCCGGCATAGGTCAACTGGATGTCGTAGCGCGCCGCGCCGTCAAAAATCGGCAAGGTGCGGTTGCAGGCGCTGGCGCCCGTGCCATCCATGCTGGTGAGCGGCATGAGGAAGGCGCTGACAGGATCGATGATGCCACGCTTGTGGGCCTCGGTCACCTGCACCCGGTCCGGCTTCTCGTCGAGCGGTGGCGTGATGTCGGATTTGACCACTGCGCCGCGCTCCATGGCGATGCGCACGGTGCGCTTTTCGCTGGAATTGGCGGCAGTAATGGCAAAGGTTGCTGGCGCATGTTTCTGGCCAGGCAGGCTGCCGGTGGCGGTGCCTGCGCCCTTGCCGCCAGTGAAAGCGCCCATCAGCCCGGTTGTGTTGGCGCGAATGTCGAGCTTGTAGCGGTCGCCCTCGAAACTGCCATTGAGGTCCGCTATACCAATCGGCAGCCCAATCATGCTGATGGCGTATTTCGCTTCAAGCGAGCCAGCCTGGGCAGGAGCACACGCGACGGCCGCGCCAAGCAGACCCAGCGCGAGCCTTGCCGGAACCAGTGTCGGCCTTTGCCTGATCTGTGCGCGACGGCGCGTCATCTGCATCTTTCAACGTGCCCGGGGTCGAGAGCGACAGAGCGCTTTCCACATGGCGTCCGAATTAGTCGGAATCGTGACGTGGTTAGCCTGAAATGGCGAGAGATATTCGCATTCTCCCGGCGGAAGCGCCAACCGATTGTTGACGCGCCCGCGGCTCTCGTCTATGCACCGCCGATCAAACAGACAACCAAGGTGCTTGCGGGTCGGCACAGATCGTGTCGGCGTTTTTGTTTGAGCGCCTGAAGAATTGAGGAACATCATATGTCGCGTCGTTGTGAACTGACTGGCAAGGGCATTCAGACGGGCCATCTCGTCAGCCACTCCAACCGCAAGACCAAGACGGTCTTCCGGCCAAACCTCATCAACGTGACGTTGCAGTCCGACTCGCTTGGCCGTTCCGTGCGTTTCCGGGTTTCGGCCAATGCGCTGCGCACGGTCGACCACCGCGGCGGTCTGGACGCTTTCCTCATCAAGGCCAAGGGCGACGAACTGTCGACCGGCGCGCTCGCCATCAAGCGCGAAGTCGAGAAGAAGCTGGCCTCGGCCTGAGTTCTGCTCGCAGTGAAATTTGAAAGAGCGGTCCTTCGGGGCCGCTTTTTTGTTTGCGTGCAAGGACGATTGAATCGCAAGAACGTTGGGCGCGTTGCGCGTCCGCTCAGTCCAACGCAAATTCCAGCAGCACCGTGCGCTGGATCGCCGAGAAATTGTCGTCAGAAATCAGCGTCAGGATGGTTTGTCCGCCTTCGCGGTGAATGCCGAGCCCTTCCATATTGTCGATTTCCTGACCCAGATCGGCCTCGATCAGCGCTGGCCCATCCACAATTGCGCCAGGCAACAGGCTGGCAGACGGCACCCGGCGGATGCGCATGCCGACGCCCAGCAATGGCCGATACCAGCGCTCTAGCAGCAGCATGTCGCCACCGGGCAGGAAAGCCAGATCGGTGATGTCATAGCCATTGTGCCGCCTGACCGTGAACAGGCCGGATCGGGCACCGCCAATGATCGCACCCAGCGTCGGCTCTTCCGTGTCACCTGAGCGTTCGGCAATCGTCACGATCGCGCCAGCCACCGGGCTGCCGGCAGGGGCAATGCCGATGGCCTCAAGGCTGCGGTTCGAGGGCAGCTTCTTCAGCTCCGGTGGCACAGGCAGGCTGCGCCCGCGCGCCATCACACCATCCTTGGCCCAGTCAAAGCGCCAGATCTCATGCGCGCGCTCGACGCAGAGGTAAGCGACGCCATCAACGATGGTCAGTCCTTCCGTGTCATAAGAACGGCTCTGGTGCAGAGGTCGCGTCTGGCCCAGCACAGGTGCCATGGTCGCCTGCGACAAGCCTTGCAAGCGCCCTGCTCTTGTCTCGACATTGGCGGTCAACCACCAGCCCTGATCGGTGACGGTCACCAGCTGGCGGCCATCACCCGAGCGCCAAAGACCCGAGAACCCGCCAAAGCGCTTCTGGTCCGCACTCAGCTGCAGGCCACTGCGCCAGGTCAGCTGGCCAAACTTGCGCCTGTCAGAGTTGCGCGGCTCGAAAGCGGTAAGCGGAATGGCCTTGACCTCGAGCGGAATTGCGCCCGGGCTCTGCGCCACAACAACCGGCACCGGCGCGCAAGCCAAGCCCGCCAGAACAGCAAGCGACTGGCGCCTCGTCAGCCGCAAGCCAGCACCCGCGCCGGCATTTGCATCGGCATTGGCCAGAGGTTCATGCGCGCTTGCGCATCGGCATGCGGCTGCCGGATCGTGGCGCGGCAGGCGCCTCATCCTCGAACAGCTCGGCCAGCTTCTCGGTCATGACGCCGCCAAGCTCCTCGGCATCCACGATGGTGACAGCGCGCTTGTAATAGCGCGTCACATCATGGCCGATGCCGATGGCGATCAGTTCCACCGGCGAGCGTGTCTCGATCTCGGCAATGACATGGCGCAGATGCCGCTCGAGATAATTGCCGGAATTGACCGAGAGCGTGGAATCATCCACTGGCGCGCCATCCGAAATCACCATCAGGATCTTGCGCTGCTCGGGGCGGCCCAGCAGGCGCTTGTGCGCCCAATCCAGCGCCTCGCCGTCGATGTTCTCTTTCAGCAGGCCCTCGCGCATCATCAGCCCGAGATTCTTGCGCGCGCGCCGCCAGGGCGCATCCGCTGCCTTGTAGATGATGTGGCGCAGATCATTCAGGCGGCCCGGATTGGCCGGCTTGCCCGATTGCATCCAGTTTTCACGGGCCAGTCCGCCCTTCCAGGCGCGCGTGGTGAAGCCGAGCAGCTCGACCTTGACGCCGCAACGCTCCAGCGTGCGTGCCAGAATATCGGCGCAGGTGGCTGCCACCGTAATGGGACGTCCGCGCATCGAACCGGAATTGTCGATCAGCAGCGTCACCACCGTGTCGCGGAAATTCGTGTCGGTCTCGCGTTTGAACGAAAGCGGCTGATAGGGATCAATGATGATGCGCATCAGGCGCGCCGGATCGAGCGCGCCTTCTTCCAGATCAAACTCCCAGGAACGGTTCTGCTGCGCCATCAGGCGGCGCTGGAGACGGTTGGCGAGACGCGCGACAACGCCCTGCAGATGCGCAAGCTGCTTGTCGAGATAGGCGCGCAGCCGCGTCAGTTCTTCGGGGTCGCACAGCTCCTCGGCCGTGATCTCCTCGTCGAACTTCGTCGTGTAGGCCTTGTAATCCGTGGCGCGCGATTCATTGCCGCGTGCCTCGCGCGACCGGGGCGCCTCGCCCGCATCATCGGCATCCGAGGAATCATCCTCGTCTTCCCAGTCGGAGGCAGGCGCATCAGCCGCTTCTGAGGCGCCTTCCTGCATCTCGTCGGTGGCATCGTCGCTGGTCTCGACCTCGCCACGCTCGCCCTGCGATTGCTCCTCGCTCTCGCCTTCCTGCTGTTCCTGATCGTCGGAAGACTGGTCCTGATTGTCCTCATCCTGCTCGTCATCAGGGCCGGGCGAGGACTGGTCCGCCATTTCCAGCGAGACCAGCATGTCGCGCATGGCGCGGGCAAAAGCGCGCTGATCTTCGACACAAGCCGCCAGCTTGTCGAGATCGCCGCCAGCTTTCTCCTCCAACTGGGAGCGCCAGAGCTCGACGATCTTGCGTGCGGGCTTCGGTGCTGGCAGCCCGGTCAGCCGTTCGCGCAC
>JAYWHQ010000170.1:0-4432 GCA_043777655.1 Allobosea sp.
GCCTACTGCCTACTGCCTACTGCCATCTATATCTCCACCACCAGCGCATGCACGACGGGCTTTTTGCCCCATTCATGCGCTACAGCGCCGCGGACGGCCTTTTCGAGCGACGTGCGCAGGGCCACAGGATCGCGCCGCCGGGCCTTGGGCAGCGTCTCGATCAGGTCATCGACCGCATCGGCGATCAGCTCTTCGAACGGCACACCGTCCCGCGTGCGCGGCGGCAGGCCCATGACGCTGATCTCGGCCTCGCCCGCGATCACGCCCTTGTCGTCGACGGCGACAGCCACCGAGATGATGCCGGCCACGGACAGCTTCTTGCGCTCGGGAATCGTCTTTTCCAGCGCCGCAACCTGCAGCAGACCGTCCTGATAGACACGGCCATGGGCGACTTCGCTGATCTTGCCGGAGTCGAGACCTGCAATGACGATCATGTCGCCATTGCCCGCCATGATGACTTTGGGCACGCCCTGCGCCCGGGCGAAGGCGGCATGCTCGCTCAGATGCAGCGGCTCGCCATGGGCCGGGATCGCGACCTGCGGCTTGATCCACTCATACATCATCTTCAGTTCGTCGCGGCGCGGGTGGCCCGACACATGCACCAGCTGCGTGCGATCGGTCACGATCTCCACGCCTTGCAGGGCCAGAGCATTGAGAATGCCGCCGACAGCTTTTTCGTTGCCCGGAATGGTGCGCGAGGAAAAGATGACGCGGTCCTTCGGCGAGAGCGCAATTTCGGGGTGATCGTCCTGCGCGATGCGGGCCAAAGCCGCACGCGGCTCGCCCTGGCTGCCTGTCAGCAGGCAAACGACCTTGTCGCGCGGCAGGAAACCGTATGTTTCAGCCGAGCGGAAGGCTGGCAGGCCATCAAGATAGCCGCATTCGCGCGCCACATCGATGACCCGGTCCATGGCGCGGCCAACCACCACCACCTCGCGGTGGCAGGCACGAGCGGCTTCCGCCACAGCCTTGAGACGCGCGACGTTGGAGGCAAAGGTGGTGACGGCAACCCGCGCCGGGGCGCTGGCGATGAGCTGTTTGAGCGTGGCGGCCACATCAGCCTCGCTCGGGCTGATGCCTTCGCGCATGACATTGGTCGAATCGCAGATGAGTGCAATCACGCCCTCCTCGCCCAGTTCGCGGAAGCGTTTCTCGTCCGTCGGCAGGCCGACTTGCGGAGTGGGGTCGATCTTCCAGTCACCCGTATGGACCACCAGCCCGGCAGGCGTGCGGATGGCCAGAGCGTTCGATTCGGGGATGGAATGCGCCACCGAGACAAACTCGACATCGAATGGCGCCAATGACACGCGCCCGCCTTGTGGCACGATGGTCAGCGGGATACGTGGTGCGCCCGGCTCGTTCAGGCGCTTGGTCTCCAGCAGCCCTGCGGCAAAACGCGTGCAATAGACCGGCACTTTCAGCTTCGGCCAGAGCGCGACCAAAGCGCCGATATGGTCCTCATGGGCGTGGGTGATGATGATGCCAACGAGATTCTTGCGCTCTTCGATGAGGAAGCGCAGATCGGGCAGCACCAGATCGACGCCCGGCGCCTCGGGCCCGGCAAAGCTGACGCCACAATCGACCAGCAGCCACTTGCGCTGACCCTCGCGGCCAAAGCCATAGAGAGCTGCGTTCATCCCGATCTCGCCAAGCCCGCCGAGCGGCAGGAAGACAATCTGATCGGTGTTTGAAGAGGATTTTGCCATCACGTCATTTTCTGGTCAGTTTGCGCGCCCGGATCGGCGCCGAAAAAAAGATCGCCCGCATCGATGATGCGCAGGCCTTGTGCCGTCAGAAGCTCCAGTCGACCGCCCGCGTCAAGCCCGGTGAAGCGTCCGCTCAGGGGGCCGTCGGGCAGGCGCAGCGTCACTGTGGTGCCGACACCGGTGCTGCGCTGCAACCATGCCTCGCGCAGCCCGGCAAAACCCTTGCCGCCATCCCACTGGTTCAGCCGCGACATCATGGCATCAGACAGTGCGGCGAACAGATCATCGCGCGCGAGCGGCGGCACGTGCTCGTTCAAAGCGGTTGCTGGATAGGGCGTGTCGGCGGGAGCAGACGCGAGGTTCACCCCGATCCCGATGGTGACGCTGAAGCGGCCTTCCGGTCCGCCAATGCCCTCCAGCAGCAGACCGGCGAGCTTGGCGCCCATGACGAGCAGATCATTCGGCCATTTGAGCGAAAGTTGCGGCCAGTGCAGGCCAGTCAGCCCGGAAACGGTGTCATGGAGCGCAAGGCTCGCGACAAAGCCGAGCTGCGCGGCCTGGGCGGGTGCGCATGGCTGGGGCAAGAGCAGGCTGGTGTAGAGATTGCCGGGTGGCGACACCCATTCGCGGCCATGGCGACCGCGCCCGCCCTGCTGCTTGTCCGCGACGATCCATAGCGGCCAGGGCTGAAGCAGCATCGCCTCGCTGCGCGCCTCGTCCATGGTCGAGGTCACGGTGGTCAGGTGCAGCAGTCGACAATCCTGCGCCTGTGCCTCGGCGCCCAGCCGCAGCATCGATCAGAAGAAGGATTTCGCTGCCACAGCAGCAGCAGCCACCAGCGGCGCCGGCATCAGCCAGAACAGCAGCACAACGCCGCCCGAGCCCGCCAGCACCAGCTTCAGGCCGCGCTCCATTGGCACGAAGGCTTGGCGCGGCTCGTCAAAGTAGATGATCTTGACGATGCGGATGTAATAGAACGCGCCGACGACGCTGGCCAGCACGCCAATGACCGCGAGCCAGAAAAGCTTGGCCTCGATGGCAGCAGCAAAGACGTAGAACTTGGCGAAGAAGCCGGCCAAAGGCGGCACACCCGCCAGCGAGAACAGCAGCATGGCCAGCACGAAGGACAGCATCGGATGTGTGCGGGAGAGACCAGACAGTTCGTCGATCTCTTCGACCATCCCGCCTTCTCGGCGCATGGCCAGGATGCAGCAGAACACGCCCAGCGTCATGGCGAGATAGATCGCCATATAGATCGCAACGCCCTGCACGCCACTGATTGAGCCCGCAGCCAGACCGACGAGCGCATAACCCATATGGCTGATGGATGAATAGGCCATGAGGCGCTTGATGTTGCGCTGGCCAACGGCTGCAAATGCGCCCAGCACCATCGAGGCAATGGCGACAAAGACGATGATCTGGCGCCAATCGCCAATCGCGGACGGAAACGCACCCATGAAGACGCGCACGGTCATCGCCATGGCGGCCATCTTGGGTGCCGCCGCGAAGAATGCGGTGACGGCTGTGGGCGAGCCTTCATAGACGTCCGGCGTCCACATGTGGAACGGCACGGCGGAAATCTTGAAGGCGAGGCCTGCCGAGATGAAGACCAGCCCGAAGACCAGCCCCAGGCCGATGCCCCCCTTCATCGCTTCTGCAATGCCGGGGAACGCGATGGTGCCGGTGAAGCCATAGACCAGCGAGGCGCCATAGAGCAGCATGCCGGAGGACAGCGCGCCGAGCACAAAATATTTGAGGCCGGCCTCGCTCGATTTCGGATTGTCGCGATCAAAAGCGGCGATCACGTAGAGCGCCAGGCTCTGCAGCTCCAGCCCGACATAAAGCGAGATCAGGTCATTGGCCGAGATCATCATCAGCATGCCGATCGTGGAGAGCACGATCAGGATCGGATACTCGAAGCGCATGCTGCCATCGCGCTTCAGGCTGCCAGACGACATGATGATAGCAGCGGCCGAGCCGATCAACGTCAGCACCTTCATGAACCGGGCAAATCCATCGATGATGATTGCACCGTTCATGCCGATGACGCGGCCTTCGCTCTGAACAACAAGCACGATAGCGAGTGCAAACAGCGCGAGCGCTGCACCCTCCAGCACGCGCGTGGCCTTCTCGCCGACAATCGCGCCGTAAAGCACCATGGCCAGCGCGCCGATGGCGAGGCAGATTTCGGGAAGGGCTGGCCCCAGCGCAGGAACGGTCATCGCTTCCACCTTATTGCGCCACAGCTGCGGCCGTTTTCACGGCGGACAATGCGGCCTGATAGTTCTTGATGAGCGCCTCGGTCGGCACAGCAAAGGCATCGAGGATCTGGCCGGGCGCAATGCCATACCAGATCGTCAGCGCCACCAACGGCGCGAGCAGCAGGATCTCGCGGTTGTTCACGTCGGTAATCGTCTTGAGCTCGGGCTTGACCATCTCGCCAAACATCACGCGCCGATAGAGCCAGAGCGCATAGGCAGCTGACAGCACCACACCCGTGGTGGCGAAGAAGGCCACCCATGGGTTGGCCTTGAAGGCCCCAAGCAGCGTCAGGAACTCACCGACGAAACCCGCCGTGCCCGGAAGTCCGACATTGGCCATGGTGAAGACCATGAAGGCCGCCGCATAAATCGGCATTCGGTTCACAAGCCCGCCATAGGCCGCAATCTCGCGCGTGTGCATGCGGTCATAGACCACCCCGACACAGAGGAAGAGCGCACCCGAAA
>JAYWHQ010000171.1:0-4417 GCA_043777655.1 Allobosea sp.
AGCAGAACGGCAGAGGCTGAAGACGAGCCGATGGTGCCGGGCAGCACGAGAAATTTGCCAGCGATGTTTTCGCCGCATTGAGGATGGCGGGCATCGATGATGTCGCCGGTGCGCGGATCAACCCCGCCCCAGAAGGAAATCGGTGCGGTGAGCGCAAGAACGGGCGCTGCCGCAGCCTCGCCATCGAGCAGCACTTGCGCTTGCAGGGTTGCGGCAGGCTTCAGCTGCCCGAGTTCGGCAGTCACGTCCGCAGAGGCGCTTGCCTGCGCTGGTGGCTGCGCCACGGCTGCTGGATCGGCTGCTGCGGGGAAAAGGTCCTCTCCGGCGACGAAGCGCCCGGCGACTGCACTTTCGACACATTCGGCCAATGAACCATAGATCACGCCATAGCCCGTGTTTCCGGGCGCATATTGCGCGAACTTGCCCGAATTGGTCATCAGCACGCCGCCTCGCAGGTCTGGCAGGATCGGCGTCACCACCACGCAGGTGTCGATGACGAATTTGACACCCAGCGCTTCAAGCTTTGGTCGGCGGCCATCAGCTTCCAGCGCGCGGATCACGTGGCGACCGGTGTTGGCATAGAGCGGCGTGATTAGCTCTCGCCCCGCCATCAGATGTTCCAGCACGTCGACCTCATCCAGCGACAGGTGTGGCGAGCCGATGGCGATGGCGTCGATCCTGTTGCCGCTGACGGTCGAGAGGCGGGCACGCGCGACCGAAATCATCTGGGCTGTCACAATGATGGTTCGTGTCTTGCCGGGCTCAGTCACAACATCTGCCAGCGATGCTGCTTCCGGTGTCACGCCCGCAACGTGAAACAGACCGACCCCGCCAGCCGAGGCCGCAGCGGCGCCCAGCGCCTTCAGGCGGTCTTCCGTGGTGCAGCCCTGCAGACCGTCGATGACGGCAATCGATGTGCCTGCAAACTGGCCGAGAAGCGTGCCGATGACGGGATAGAAAACATCTGCTTTGCGAAGCGCTTGCGGCAGGTCGTGCACATCCAGAATCAAGGTCGCATTGCGGTTTTCCGGTCGGTGCAGGCCATAATCTGGCGCGCGTCCCGCAATGGCGCAGGCAATGTCGAGAAAGTCGCCATAACGGTTGGTGCGGGCACCCAGCACGGAATTGCAGAAGACAACCGCGTTCGATTCCCCCCAGGCCACATCGCTGCCCAAAGCCGGGCGATGGCCGGCTTGATAGGGCGCGCAGGTCCACGTCGGCTGGCAGCCCATGGTCTCATAGGCGCGCATCATGCGCCTTGCCATGTCGCGCTCGTGATCGGGCAGGCGCACCTTGGCGCAACCATGCAGATCAAGCGCGCCAACATTCAGCGTGGCCCGAACGGCCAGCCTTGCGCCTCCCGCCACCAGCGCTTCGGCGAAGAGCGTGCCAGAATCACCGTGATAAAGCGCGCCGTCGATATGGGCCGATGAAACAGGAATCAGTCGCTCTGCGCCCATCAATCGGGCGGTTTCGGCGATGATCCGCATCGCCATGCCGCTGGCATCGGGGCGCGCAGCAATGGCCTGTTCCTCGGCGTTGAGAATGCTCATTCGAGATGCAGCTCTCCGCCATGCCAGGTGGCATGGGCTGTCAGGATCTGGTTGATGATCATGTCCGACGCACCGAGATAGCTGACGGGGTCGAACAGTTCGGCGATATCTGAGGCGGACAGGATGGCCGTGATCGCGGCATCAGATGTCAACGCCTCGCGCAGGTGCTGGCCTCTTTCAGCTGCCACCTTGCAGGCCGCTTCCAGCGCATGATGCGCCTTGTCCCTGCCGATATGGGCGGCCAGCGCAAAAGTTACCCTCTCGGCCATGGTGAGGCCATTCATCAGCTCGATGGTGTTGGCCATGCGCTGGGGATAGACCTGGAGGCCTTCCACCAGCGTGATGCTGTGTGTGAGCGCGGCTCCCGCAATCCGAAACAGCTCCGGCAAGGTCAGCCATTCGGCATGCCACCCGCCGAGGCCGCGTTCATGTTCCTGCGGCAGCGTGGCCAGCAATGTCGAGGCAAGGCCGGGTGCCTTGTAGCTCGCGGCCAGGATGGCCGTGCAGAGCACCGGGTTCGCCTTGTGCGGCATGGTGGAGGAGCCGCCCTTGCCGGGCGCAGATGGCTCGGCCAATTCGCCGATCTCGCTCTGGCACATCAGCGCGATGTCACGCGCCATCTTGCCGAGATGGCCGGTGAGAATGGCGCATTCGCTGCCCAATCGCGCAATCTGCCCACGCTGGCCATGCCAGGGCAGAGCAGGGCCTGCAGCCGAGAAGAGCGCTGCATTCAGCCGCTCGCTGACGGCGGCTCCATCCTTGCCAAGGGCTGCCAGCGTGCCTGCCGCGCCACCAAACTGAAGCCGAGGCGCGCCATGGGTTGCCAGCTGTCCGCTGATTTCGATCAGCGGTGCGAGCCATTGCGCGGCCTTGAGCCCGAAGGAAACCGGCACGGCATGCTGCAGGAAGGTGCGGCCGATGCAGGGTGTCTTGCGGTGCTTCCTGGCCAATTTGACGAGTGCCAACCCGAGGCGCTGCAATCCCGCCTCCAGGAGCTGGACCGCCTCGCGGATCTGCATCATGCGGCCTGAATCGATCACATCCTGGCTGGTGGCGCCCCAATGCACCCATCTGGCGGCTTCTGCGTCGGTCCTGGCGACCTCCGCTGTGAGCAGCTTGACCAGTGAAATGGCTGGATTGCCCGCCAGCGTTGCCTGCTGGCCGATCGCGGCGATGTCGTAGCGGTCCGCGTGACAGGCCTGCGCGATGGCGTTGGCGGCAGAAGCGGGGATGACGCCGAGATCGCCCTGAACGCGGGCGAGGGCGGCCTCGAAATCGAGCATGCCCTGCAGCGTCGCGCGGTCGCTGAAGACGGTGCACATCGCGGCGTCTGCAAAGAGCTCGCCATACAGGCCCATGTCGTTCGTCATGCTGGCTCCGCCGGTGCGCCCTGCTCGCATCCGGACATCCGGGGCTTGCAGACAGGTTGCTTTCGATCTTGGATAGACCCATGCAAGGGGCAACTGCAACGCAGATGCGCGGCATTCATGCTTGGGAGAGACTGAAACATGGCCATGACAATGACCGGTGAAGTGACCTTGCCCGCATCGCGCGCCACTGTCTGGGCCCTGCTCAATGATGCCGCGACGTTGAAAGCCTGCATTCCGGGCTGCGAGGAGCTTGTGCAGGAGGATGCCACACATCTCTCCGCAGTCGCAAAGGTCAAGCTTGGCCCGGTGAAGGCGACGTTTCGTGGCAAGGTGGAGCTGCAGGATCTCGACCCGCCCAATGGCTATCGCATTGCGGGCGAAGGTGAGGGCGGTATTGCGGGTTTCGCCAAGGGCGGCGCGACTGTGCGGCTGTCTGATGCGCCAGAAGGCGGCACGCTGCTTTCGTATGATGTCGAGGCGCAGGTTGGCGGCAAGTTGATGCAGCTGGGCTCGCGGCTGATTGATTCCGTTGCCAAGAAACTGGCCGACGAATTTTTCGCGAATTTCGCCAAAGCAGTCGCCAACACCTGAATTCGTTGAGATTTCGGCCCGGAAGGCCAGCGCTTGCCTGAAACCGGCGAGAGCGCAGCACTAACCTTTCGCCAATGCCGGATCAGTCAAAAATTCCTCGAAATCAGCATCGTTTTTAAAGCTAACGGCGCTTGACCCCTGAAAATCGCGGGTCCAAACTGATTTTCGAACAGTTCTGGGCAATGGCGCTGCGGGCAGTTTCCGTCATGCGACCGCCTGCGAGACTGGGTTGATGGGAACCGGCCGCAAGAGCCGGGTTGCAGGAGGAATGTTGATGACAGCTGTCTCGATGACGGTGAACGGCAAGTCCGTCGCCGCAAATGTTGATCCCCGCACGCTGCTTGTGCAGCTTTTGCGCGATAATCTCCACCTCACTGGAACCCATGTGGGCTGTGACACCAGTCAGTGTGGGGCCTGCGTGGTCCATGTCGATGGCAAGGCGGTGAAGGCCTGCACGGTGCTGGCGCTTTCCTGCGAGGGCGCGTCGGTCGCGACCATCGAGGGGCTGGCGCATGGTGACACCCTGCACCCGATGCAGGAGGCTTTCCGCGAACATCACGGCCTGCAATGCGGCTATTGCACGCCCGGCATGATCATGTCGGCCGTCGACATCGTGAACCGCAAGGGTTTCGCGCTGGACGAGCACACGATCCGCGAGGAGCTGGAAGGCAACATCTGCCGCTGCACCGGCTACCACAACATCGTCAAGGCTGTGGCTGCTGGCGCTGAAGCCATGGGCAAGGGGGCAGGTGCCCAGAAGAAAGCTGCTGAATAAGGGCAGTCGGCGGTCGGCAATCGGCAGTCGAGTCGACGCGTAAAGGCGTCTATTTCTGCCCCGAGCATCCCGACTTCCCACTGCCGATTGCCTACTGCCAAAAAGCACAGAGCATTCCGGGAGGACCA
>JAYWHQ010000172.1:0-4416 GCA_043777655.1 Allobosea sp.
GGTGACGCGTGGCACTGACCCGCACATCTTTCTGGTTCGCGCGCTCGCCGAGGCCAGGCTCACCGAGAAGGACGTGAAGCTGGTGCTGCTGCAGCATCAGGATGGCCGGCTGGCGCTGGAGCGCGGCGATGTCGAGGCCTGGGCCGGGCTTGACCCGCTGATGGCGGCAGCCGAGATCGAGGGCGGCGCCAGGCTGTTCTTCCGCAAGCCGGAGGCCAACACCTGGGGCATCCTGAATGTGCGCGAGGCTTTTGCAGCCCAGCATCCCGGCGCGGTGAAGAAGGTGCTGGCCGCCTATGAGGAGGCGCGGCGCTGGTCGCTCGCCAACCCGCAGGAGCTGGCGAAGACACTGGTCACTTTCACCAAACTGCCTGAAGCCGTTGTCGCCCGCCAGCTGACGCGCACCGAGCTGACCCATGGCCCAATCGGCCAGCCGCAGTTTGACACGATCCTGGCGGCAGGCCTCGCACTCAAGGAGGCAGGCGTCCTGCCGCCGGAGACGAATGTTCAGGCCGCTGTCGATGCCCTGCTCGACCGTCGCTTCACCGCCGCCAGCAACTGAAGCGTCACCTCAGGCAAGGTTGAGTTCACCCCATGAGTGCGATTGAACTGGCAACACCGGCTGCTGCCCAGCCCAAAGCGTCCGGAGGCACGCACCGTGGGACGTGGGGCTGGCTGGCTGGTCTCGCGTTGCCGGTTCTCATCGCAATCATCTGGGAGGCGGTCGTCAGGACCGGTCTCTACAATGGCCGCCTGATGCCGCCTCCCAGTGTCGTGGGCAATACGCTCTGGAAGCTCGCCTTGTCCGGTGAGCTGCTGAGCCATGCCTCGGCCACGTTGTGGCGGGTGGGGGCTGGCTTCGGGTTGGGCGCGCTTGTCGGCACCTTGCTGGGCGCCATCACGGGGGCGCTGCCTCTCGCAAGGCGCGTGCTTGATCCGACCTTGCAGGCCCTGCGGGCCATTCCCTCCATTGCCTGGGTGCCGTTGTTCATTCTCTGGCTTGGCATTTTCGAAGCCTCGAAAGTCGCGCTCATTGCGGTCGGCGTGTTCTTCCCGGTCTATCTCGGGGTGGCCGCCGCCATTCTGGGCATTGACCGCAAGATCATCGAGGTGGGCCGCGTCTTCCGGCTGACGCGGCTGCAAATGGTGCGGCGCGTGCTGTTGCCGGCCATCCTTCCGGCCTGGGTCGTGTCGCTGCGCTCAGGCCTCGGCCTCGGCTTCATGTTCGTGGTCGCGGCCGAGTTCATGGGCGCGAGCGAGGGGCTGGGCTATCTGCTGGTCGATGGCCAGCAGCTGGGTCGTCCTGACACGATCATCGCCGCCATCATCGCTTTCGCCGTGCTTGGCAAGCTTGCCGACGGCGTTCTTGTGGCTCTCTCGCGGCCTTTCCTTGCCTGGCAGGATGTGGCGCGCGGCACCCTTTAGAAAGTGATTTCAATGCTTTCGTTGAATGCAGTTTCAAAAACCTATGCCGATGGCACGCAGGCGCTGTCTCGCCTGACAGCCACTGTCGCGCAAGGCGAAATCCTGGCGCTGGTTGGCGGCTCCGGCTGCGGCAAGACCACCTTGCTGCGCCTGATCGCGGGGTTGGACCAAGTGTCGTCCGGCACCATCCAGCTTGATGGCGCGGCCATTGCCGAACCACGGGCCGATGTCGGCGTGATCTTCCAGGAGCCGCGCCTGTTCGGCTGGCTGACCGTGGCCGAGAACATCGCCTTTGGCCTGTCGCACCTCACACCTTTTGCGCGCGAGGGGCTGGTGGCCAATGCGCTGGTCCGCGTGGGCCTCGGCGACATGGGCAGCCGCTGGCCGCGCGAATTGTCCGGCGGCCAGCAGCAGCGCGTGGCGATTGCGCGCGCACTCATCACGCGGCCCAAGCTCTTGCTGATGGACGAGCCCTTCTCGGCGCTGGACGCCACAACGCGCGCAAGCCTGCACGGCCACCTGCTGGCACTGTGGGAAGAAAGCCGCCCCACCGTTGTCATGGTCACCCATGATGTCGAAGAGGCTGCCGCGCTGGCTGACCGCATTCTGGTGATGCAGCCCGATCCCGGCCGCGTGTTCGACGAGATAGTCAACCCGCTGGCGAGGCCCCGCGACAAGCTCTCGCCCGCTTTCGAGGCGTTGAAGCGCGATATTCTGCGTACGCTCGACCGTTCGCTGAAAGGCGAGGACCCCCAGGCCCACACGGCCACCGAGACAGCAGGCATGTGGTGGTGAACACCGCCTCGCCTGTCATCGACGTTCGAAATCAAAGGAGACAGCCCATGTCCACCGCTGAACTCTGCCCCGTTCCCACATCCGTTGCGCCTTCGACAGGAGCAACGTCAGTCTTGCGCAACCAGTCACTGGCGCTTGCCATCGGCCTCGCACTGCTGATCGGGCTTGCAGCCGCTGTCTGGAAAGCCACAGGTGGAAACCTGCGCTTCACGGCGCTGGCGCTGGTGGGGGCTCTGATCGGGCTGGTGCTGTATCGCGCCTCTTATGGCTTTGCAGGCGGATTTCGCGCCTTTGTTGAGACACGCGACGGAACGATGTTCCGCGCACATGTGCTGATGCTGGCGACCATGAGCGCCATCGCCCTGCCGCTGCTTTCTCTTGGTGAACTTGCGGGTCTTCGGCTGGTCGGTGTCGTCACGCCGGTGGGCTATGCCTTCGTGCTCGGCGCGTTCATCTTCGGCATCGGCATGCAACTCGGTGGTGGCTGCGCCTCTGGCACGCTGTTTGGCCTTGGCGGCGGCAACCTGCGTCTGCTGGCGACCCTCGCCGGGTTTGTTGGCGGTTCGACGCTGGCGGCCAGCCAGATGGATTTCTGGTGGTCGCTGCCCAAGCTGGAGGCCTACACGCTCTTGCAGAACATGACCCTGCCACGTGCGCTGGTTGTGCAGGCGCTAAGCCTCCTGGCCTTCTACGGCCTGATCCGCTTGATCTCGCGCAAGACGCGTGACGAAACGCCACGCAGCTTCCTGCCTGCAACGCGGCGTTCGGCATGGTCCGGCCCCTGGTCGCTCGCGCTTGGCGCGGTGGCGCTGGGTCTGCTGAACGTGGCCGTGCTGATGCTCTCCGGCCAGCCCTGGGGCGAGGCACCGGCCTTCGCGCTCTGGGGCTCGAAGCTTGTCGCCAGCTACGGTGTTGACGTGCTCTGGTGGGACTATTGGGCGCGGCCCGGCTTTGACCGGCAGATCGAGCAGAGCGTGCTGCTGGACAGTGTTTCGGTGGTGAACATCGCGATTGTCATCGGCGCGCTGATTGCGGCAGCGAGCGCCGGCCAGTTCAGGCTCAAGGGCGAGCGTGATTGGCGCCGCTGGGTTGCCGCGCTGCTCGGCGGGCTGGTGATGGGTTATGGCGCGCGCCTCACCAATGGCTGCAACATCGGCGCCTATTTCAGCGGCATCGGCACGGGCGCGCTTTCCGGCTGGGTCTGGCTGGCGCTGGCGCTGGCAGGCAGCTATGTCGGCGTCAAGCTGCGGCCCGTCTTCGGGCTGACAGCACTCAAGCCCCGCTCCGAACCTGCCTGCTGAAGGATATCATTGCCATGGACGCCACCACGCTTCGCTCGCTTCAGGCCCCGCTGAAGGACCAGTATCGCACACGCCCGGACGCGGCCGTCATCACGCTGAGCGCGCGCGGCGAGCTCGACGATCAGCACATTGCCTGCAAGGTCGAGACGGGCCGCGCACTGGCAGTAGCCGGCCTGCATCCGGCGACTGGCGGCAGCGGCGCCGAGCTCTGCTCTGGTGACATGCTGCTCGAGGCGCTGGTGGCCTGCGCCGGTGTGACGCTGAAAGCCGTCGCGACAGCGCTGGAAATCGACCTCAAGAAAGGCCTCGTGCGGGCCGAGGGCGATCTGGACTTTCGTGGAACGCTGGGCGTTGCCAAGGATGCGCCTGTCGGCTTTCAGGCGATCCGCCTTGTCTTCGACATCGAGAGCAATGCCCCACAAGAGAAGCTCGACACCCTGCTGAAGCTGACCGAGCGCTATTGCGTCGTGTTCCAGACGCTGAACCAGAAGCCGGCATTGTCAGCGGTGCTGAACAGGGGCTGAACCCTCACTCGTCATTGCGAGCGGAGCGAAGCAATCCAGCGCTGGTGCGCACCCTCTGGATTGCCGCGTCGCTGCGCTCCTCGCAATGACAACAATGCGGTGAGTCCCCTCACTCCATCAGCTTGAGGAGCGGGCGGGCCACCAAAGGCGTTGGCAGGATGTCGGCAGTTTTCGGCGCGCGCTCCTCGAATTCCAGCGCGCCGATCCGGTCGGCCCGGCCCGTGATCTTGCCAGCCGACGTCTTGATGCCGGCCACATCGTCCTGTGCCTGGCGGAAATGGTTGTCGAGCTTGTCGACGCGTTCGCCCAGACGGCGCACATCATCCAGCAGTTTTCCGACCTCGGCCTGAATGACCTGCGCCTCCTCGCGC